>NZ_PCYT01000129.1:0-1635 GCF_002553735.1 Lactobacillus sp. UMNPBX17 | reverse complement strand
ATTTATTTTCATTCAAATTTCTTCACCACGTCTATTATCATACTTGGCTAAGTACTAGCACTTTTTTACTGTTTGCTAGGCCTTTTGAACGTGCATCCCTCTAAGGAGGCATAAACCAAAAAGAATGACATTTAATAATCATTCCATGCTCGACTCTCAATTATTATCCCAATTTTATTGCAATTATTTCTATCTGATTACTACAATATTAATATTTAATCTCAACTATTGCATTTTGGTACCTACCAATGTAATCTATAATATGTAAGTTTTAAATATATTAAAAGTGAGAGATATAGATTATTAACTCTCTCCACCAATTATGGAGGAATTAATTTGTTAAAAAAGAAAACATTCGTAAAATTAGCTTGTGCAACTATGTTAGTAAACACTGGGATGAGTCTCCTACCTGCATCCCTCTCTCCTATTAATCCTTCCCATGTACAAGCTTCAGCAACTTCCGTAGCAGCAAAAGAACTAGGGATTGATGTTGCTAGTTATCAAAGTGCGGATTTAACAGCTCATGCCAAAGCCGGATCTCAATTTGCAATAGTCAAAGTTAGTGAAGGTACTAGCTATCGTAATCCAAAGGCTGCCGCTCAAATCAAATCTGCCATTGCTAACGACATGATGCCGATGGGTTATCACTTTGCTACATTTAGTTCTAATGCTTCTATAGCTAAAAGTGAAGCTAAATATGCTGTAGCATCTGCTAAAGCCCTTGGCCTTCCTAAAGGATCCTACTTAGCTTGTGATTATGAAACTGGCAGCGGCAATATAATTACTAACGGTAAGAACGTCACCGCTAAGGCAATCTTAGCCTTTATGGATGAAATTAAAGCAGCTGGCTATCAGCCACTACTTTACGCTAGTTCTTCTGTGTTACAAAATAACATTAATACACCATCTATTATCAAAAAATATCCTAATTCCTTATGGGTAGCAGCATATGCTATATCTGGACGAGTAGATAAGCCTAATTTTAAATACTTCCCTTCAATGGACGGCGTAGCTATCTGGCAATACACTGATAATTGGAAAGGAATGTCTACAGACGGTAATGTAACTATTCTCCCATTATCTATTTCAGGCTCTGCAGTTTCCCAAGCACCTTCTAACTCTAATGCCAAACATACTGGCACAATAATGTATAAGTCCTACGTATATGATGGCAATGGCAAGCGTACCGGCGAAGTTTATAAAGCTTATACATCAGTCAATTACTATGGTGGCAAGACAAAATTAAGCAATGGTAAATCAGCTGTTAAAATTGGCGATAATAAATACATCATGGCAAGCAATATCTTAGGTAACTCACGTATATTTAAGACTGAGGCCGATGTTTACCAAAGCAATGGATCACTTAACACCGAGTGGAAAACATTAAAGCAAGGTTCACCTATTAAGACATATGGACCAAAACATTATATTAACAATGAAGCCTACTATAGAGTTGGTAAAAATGCATACGTAAAGGCTGAAAATTTTAAATAATTGAAAAAGGACTAGACGTAATAGTTTAGTCCTTTTTGTTATAGATCAATTATCAGATTTAAGCTTATGTTTCAAAATTAATTTAGTCGCCGATTGTAAAATCAAATTGAACACTTTAGAAAAATAAAAAGTCCATTTGGA
>NZ_PCYT01000128.1:0-1664 GCF_002553735.1 Lactobacillus sp. UMNPBX17 | reverse complement strand
CAATGTCATTAAGTTAAGACATTGACAATTAAGGGTGCTTTTTTAGAGATCGAATCATTTGGATTCGATCTCTTTTTTTGTATAAAATAAAGGCGAAAAGACCTGCCTTTTCGCCTATCTTATATATTTTAAACCTTCAAAATTATTGCCAGAAAGCTGGTGTTAATTATGAAAGCCCTTCATAAGAATATTCTAGAACGTCTTGATCAAATTATCAATAATACTGGGGATCATATTCACGATTTTATTAATAATCCTCATGCTTTTACCAGGAAACGCACTTTAGATGCAGCGACAGTCCTTAAAACTACAATTAACATGCAAGGTCAGAATTTAAACAGTGAACTCTTTAGAGCTTTTGGCGAAGATGCAACTAAAAAGAACGATAAAGTAGTTAGTACTTCTGCCTATGTTCAACGCAAAAGCCAGCTTTCTCCTGCTTGTTTTAAACATATTCTGACTGTTTTTAATCAAAATCTATTTAATATTCAACTTTTTGATCATCACTACCGTTTGTTTGCCATTGATGGCTCTGACTTTAATCAAATCTGGAATCCGAAATCGAATAACATTGTACAAGCTTCTTCTCATAAAAAGAAACCCTATTGTCAAATTCACGTTAATGCCTTATATGATCTATTGAATAATACCTACCAGGATTGTATTTTTCAGCCTAAATCAGAAATGGATGAACGCAAAGCGGCTGTTCAAATGCTTAAAGCTTTGAATTGT
Organism: Lactobacillus sp. UMNPBX17; assembly: GCF_002553735.1. Classification (NCBI taxonomy): domain Bacteria; kingdom Bacillati; phylum Bacillota; class Bacilli; order Lactobacillales; family Lactobacillaceae; genus Lactobacillus; species Lactobacillus sp. UMNPBX17. Next base: position 932 of record NZ_PCYT01000128.1, on the reverse strand, counting down.
GGTCCATATATTGTAACAATGGATCGTGGCTACACTAGTTTCAATATGATTGAAAACTGCAATCGCCTGCCTAACTGTCATTACATAATACGAACTAAGGCTGGAAAAGGCGGAGTTAAAGAAATAACGACATTGCCTGATCAAGAATGTGATCGTGAGATTTCCTGCCTGGTAACTACTTCTAACTATTACTACATCACGCATAAAGCCAGTGAGAATATTCACCATGTCCAGCATCATTATCGCCAATATATTAAGTATCGCTCTAAAAATACCCAGGATCTAAGCTGGGATTTTGGCGAGTTATGCACAATAAAATTTCGAGCCTGCAAATTTAGAATTAATGATGCCAAATCAGGCAAAGAAGAATGGGAAGTTGTGCTAACCAATCTTGATCGAAAAAATTATCCGCTAAAAAGAATTAAAGAGCTTTATCATCTGCGTTGGGGTATTGAGACCTCCTTCAAGAAATTGAAGTATTCTTTAGGCAGCGTACAGTTCCATTCCAAACAAGATAAATTTATTGAAATGGAAATTTATGCCCATATGATTATGTTTAATGCAATCAGTCAAATTGATGCACAGGCCTATATTCCGCAAAAGCATTGCAAGTATCAATATGCCATCAATTTCAAGCAATCATGCTTGATTATTCAGAGCATGTATTTGGCTTCTTCTTCAACGCAAGATTTTGAACGGATCCTTATTCAGATCAGCTATTATACCATTCCAATTAGACCAGGCCGCAAGGACAAGAGAAATATCAAGCCCAAATCAGCTGTATATTATTTATATCGCGTAGCTTAAAAAAGCAGAATCTGTGCTATGCCTTATTTGTTGTACGAAAAAAGCACCAATTTAACCAATTAAATATTAAATCAGTGCTTTAAAAGTCTAATATTAATTGTCAATGTCTTAACTTAATGACATTG
>NZ_PCYT01000127.1:0-1667 GCF_002553735.1 Lactobacillus sp. UMNPBX17 | reverse complement strand
TTTTTCTACTCTAAGTCAAGTGTTATCAACGATTTTAAGCAATTTTATTTTGAAATACAGGCCTAATCGGGAAATGGCTCCCGGAGAATCGAGTTAAATATCTGATTTAGGGCATGATAAATACAGCCACCTTCTGTAATTTCAAAAAAGAGGCTGTTATAATATCTATTGGATCAATTTTTATGACAAAAGTCTTTGGTTATGTTTGGCTACGTCATAGCTATATAATTGATCATTCTTAATTAAAGCGAAGATCGTCCGTAATAATTTATGGATCGATGCGATAGCGGCCTTCTTGTGACTTGCAGTCTCAGAAGACCGTTTTCGTTTCTCGTAATAATCCGCAATATGAGAAGGGTTTCCCGCTTTCTTAGCCGACTGAATTTGGTTGATTGCCAAGTACAGCACCTTTCTGCCGATAGCTGTCCCACGCTTTGAAATTGACAGGTGGGCCGTGAGGTTGCCAGATTCATAAACTTGAGGGTCAACGCCAACGAAGGCATTTAATTGGCTAGGGTTGTTAAAACGTCTGATATCCCCAAGCTCACTAATGATTCTTAGAGCGGTATTTTCGCCGATGCCTGGAATGCTTGTGAGGATCTCCAGATCCCGCTTGGGAGCGAGCTTGGTCATCTCCTTTAAAGCTGTCTGGCACGCCTCTTCAGCGCTCAGAATATTGTTAATGGCCATTTCGAGGCCACGAATATGTGCACTGTCCTTTTTGACAGCTGGGCATGCGACTTTAGCCAAACGAATAAGACTTTGCATTATGTCGTTAGCGCGCTTTTTACCAATACCAGATAAGCCTTTTAAGAAGTCGATGATATCGGCTTCTTTTGTTTCTAATACGATATCAGGGTGTGGGAATCTGAGAACAATACTCCAGTAGTTTTTCCCTCTCGGGTTAACCATTAAGTGCTCAATCTCTGGGAAAGTGAGCTGAATGGCTTTGTGCAGTCTATTCCTGTTGGTTATCAGATCGTGCGAAGCCTGCTCATAGATGCGGTTATTGGCCATCAATTCTTGATATTCTTTGCTTTGAACGTAGGCCAGCCGTTGCGGGTGCTCAGACTGCAGCTTGGCAAGGTACAAGGCATCAAGCTTATCGGTCTTGTTCTGGTGCAGGTCATCCTTTGTCTTTCTTTTGGCTTCCAGCGGGTTCATCATGACATAGCGCAATTTGTGCATGTCCAAAAACGCCTGGAGTCTTCTGGAATAGACACCAGTTGCTTCAAAGATAATCTGCGGTTTAGTAACCTGCTTAAGGTCATCTAGCAACTGATTGAAGCCTACCATATCGTTGGAGATGGCATAGTCATCAACTTTTTGGCCATTGACCATAATGCATACGTTAGACTTCCGGCTGCTAACATCAATACCAAAAACAGTTTTCAATAAATCCATAAGAATAAACCTCCGCTTTACTTGGAGATGAGCTGCCTCCATCTAATCCAATCAGATCTAATTTTCTCAACAGGACTTTAACAGCCAACATACTTAGACGAGATTCACAATTGAATGGTGAAGCTGCCAGTTTTGTTTACGACATCATGTGTCCAAAGCAGTCACGGCATTGGCTTCATCTCCACTTTACATAGTAAAAGAAAAAGTGTTGAACGACTACTCCGTCGAGTAATCATCCAACACTAGATTAGTATGTTTTGTTT
>NZ_PCYT01000126.1:0-1706 GCF_002553735.1 Lactobacillus sp. UMNPBX17 | reverse complement strand
AATTTTATTTTTAATTAGTTTGTGTTAAAGCCAAAATTTGCGTGCATGAAACTAGGCCCTATTTCAAGGGTTTTTAATAACTATTATTTACTCCTCCAAAAATGTTTTAGACCAATTGATCACCTCGGTGTTTGATAGATTTGACCATTTTTGAGCAGAGTGAAAATGGTCCTAACTAGTTTTCTTGCACAAAGGACGCAAGCACGTTTATGCGGGGAATAGAAAGCTTCATCGTACTTCTTTTGATAGTACTTCCGAAAAACGGGATCTCTTAATCTAATTAGGTTGGCAGCTTCAACCAAATAATATCTTAGATAATGATTGCCGTTTTTGGTCATTGGCTTGTGTTCGCTGTCAAAATCACTAGACTGCTTTTGACGCCAAGCTAGGCCGGCGTATTTAGCCAGCTGAGCTTCAGTATCGAACCGATCAATACTACCAATTTCAGCGATGATGCCAGCAGAGTAAACTGGTCCAATTCCCGGAATAGACTGCAGTATTCTCTCTTCAGGGAGCGCTTGAACGATGTCTGTAATTGCTTTATCTAAATTTTTAATCAATTTCTGATTGGTTTTAATCTCGGTATAGTAAACAGATAATACTGCATCAATTGAGTCTTTCATGACTTTACCTAAACGATAGGATCCTCTGACGGCTTTCCTGATTGCTTTAGCTAAAGCTTCTGGATCAGAGAAGCGGCCGCGTCCCTTAGTCTGAAGGTAATCAATTAAATCCTCGATTGGCATCTCAGTGATTTCATCGATGGTTTTACTATCAGTCACAATAGACAGCATTGTTGCGCCAAAGATAGAAGTTTTAATATTTTCCTTGTCAACGGTAACCAGTTTGTTTAGACGATAGTAAAGGGCTTCAATGAAGTGCTGCTTAGCTCTGGCCAGGGAAGACGTGATTTCATATCTGGTTCTGGTTAGACGCTGGAGAGCTAAGTATTCCTCTTGTCGAGCGATAGTGACGTGATACTTGCCAAAGCGTAAGTATTCCGCGATGTAATAGGCATCAATAGGATCATTCTTATTTTCTTCGTAAACGTCATGAAATCGTTTAGTATTTTTGGGATTAACGACATCAGTTTCAAGATTAAGCTTTTGCAAGTCCTCATCATTGGCAAAGAAATAGGCTGGATGAAAGCTATAAATTGAAGTAGCCTCCATGCCGATAATTACCTTGTCATAGCTATTCTGTTTAGCAAGTTGGAGAATTAGCTTTTTGACCTTATTAGCGCCAGTCAGATCATTAGAAAAAGATTGGTTAAGCAAAGGTTTTTGATGATTTTCTGAGTCAGTAATAGCGACTTGCAAGTCTTTAGAACTGACGTCAATTCCTATAAAAAGTTTCATTGAGAATGGCCTCCTTTCTAACAAATATTTGGTCATAGATCGATCATCACATGTTAGCCCCTAATTACAGTTTCTAAGACAGTCTCGCAAAATATAAGTATTCACAGGTTCAAGCTAAAAAGCTGCGACTGAAACTGCTCTGAATCAGTAATAGCCAGAATCAATACAGCATGTGAGTAAGTCATTAGCAAAACTGCTTGGGCGGCAGACTTACAAAGTAGTCAAGCTACAGGAGGTGAAAACCTATACCAATTGACCAAGGTCAATGACAATTAGAGACTAGCATCTGATGATCGAATAAACAAACTAAAAAGACAATCAACACAGATTTAATTTATATAATACGAG
>NZ_PCYT01000125.1:0-1719 GCF_002553735.1 Lactobacillus sp. UMNPBX17 | reverse complement strand
TTTGACCATCTTCTGTTCCAATATTTGCTTAAATTCATCATCATGAAGGCTATTCCCACATCAGTTTCAACCTTCTTTTTGCCTCTTAAATGAGTTCGACGCATGCCAAAAACGTTCTTCAAATGTCCAAAAACTGGCTCCACATCATACTTTCTCTTGCTGTAGATGTACCTGCCTTCAGGACTTTGGAGAACTCCTTTAGCTTTTTCTTTTAAGTATTGCCAGTTAGGATTATAGCGAACCTGCCGCTGGCGTCCGCTCTTGGTTTTGGCTAAACGCTCTAATTCTGGCGTTAATTGAAATTTATCCGCTTCGTAAACCTTAAAATCGCGAACCTGACCAGTCGATTTATCTTTACGCCGACTATAACATTTGAAGCTAAACCTAACGCCGTTTTGATCAAGGTAGTAATCGTCTTCTTCATCATAGAACCAGTTGGCTAGCTTAGTTGGATCGTTTTTGTACTTTCTAGTTTGTTCCTTTTCGTACATGGTATAAGGGATATAGTACTGCTTGTCTGAATATTCTTCTTCAAGCATTGAGTAGTTGTACTCGCTGCCGTAGCCAGCATCGGCGACGATCTTATCGAACTTGTCCATTGTCGTCATCTGTTTTAAAAAAGGCTCTAGCGTCTTAAAGTCAGTCGGATTGGGATACAAAGCAAAATCGACTACGTATTGATCCGTTGTAGCGACTTGGATATTATAGCCTGGCTTGAGCTGGCCGTTCTTCATGTGGTCTTCTTTCATATGCATGAACGTCGCATCGTGGTCGGTTTTAGAGTAGCTATTTCGCCCAGCAAAGACTTCTTCTGCCTCTTCATACTTCTTCATTCTAGGCACGTAGTCTTTTCTTAGCTTATGAAGCAGCTTTTTTAGAGCTCGTCTTTTTGCTTTTCTAGCCGAGCCGCCAGGAATGGCTTTAGGCTCTTGGGCAATCTCTTCAGTCAGTTTTTCAATTTCAGCTTCCGTTTCTTGCGCTAGCTCCGTCAACCCCTGACTGGTTTGTACTTGCTCTTTTGCCATTGCTTTGACGACTTCTTTGGCAATCAGTTCATCATATAGTTCAACTGCTTGACCTTTGAGCTTTTCATGATACTTTTCAACTGCCTTGCGCCAGACAAAGCTATAGCGATTGGCATCGGCTTCGATTTTCGTGCCGTCGATGAAGATAGCCCCTTCGTTGATCAAGCCTTCTTGTTCCAGTAGGTTGGTAAAGTAAAGAAAGCATTTCTTGACCAATTCGTTGGCGTGGTCGCTCGATCTAAAATTATTGATGGTATGGTATGAAATCTGCTGGTGCTCAGCCAATACCATCATTGGTAGATTTTCTTCTAACATCAGCGCAATTTTTCTGCCTGAGAATACTCTGCGAGAATAAGCAAAAAGCAAGATCTTAAGCATCATAGCAGGGTGATAGGCAGGACGCCCGGTTTTGGCAGAATCGCCCAATAGGACGTCTTCTGGAATCGAATCGACGAACCAGCCGATCACTGTTGCCAAGTGATTGTTAGGTATAGTAAAGTCTAAATTAAGTGTTAAAGCAGTCTGGCCTGTGGTATAATTTTGATACATTGAGATTGTCTTCTTTCTTTTTATACTGTAGCGATTTAATAATATCAAGGAAGGCAGTTAAAGTATAGAAAAAGAACGATGAAATCGAAAAGGAAATCATCGTTCTTTTTTCATGTCTTAGGAATTAGTTTTTTCCCAGACACTT
>NZ_PCYT01000124.1:0-1749 GCF_002553735.1 Lactobacillus sp. UMNPBX17 | reverse complement strand
TTCGTGATTGGAATGCGGCCGTGAACATCTTAGAAAAAGGATTAGGCAAGTGGCAAAATCCTAAAATAAAAAAAGCAGCCTTATTCGGGGCTGCAGTCCGCTAGCAACTCGCGGACTCAAAAGGCTTTGGTAATTAGGCGACCTCTATCGCTAATAGTTGCGAGATTATTAGTGACAAGCCGAGCCTGTATCTAAGCAAGTTGGTGTTCTGGTTAGTGCAAGCTAACGAGCCACCAAGCCCCAGAATTTATTCTGGGGTAGTTGACATGAGCTTTATGACATTATGTATGATCATCTTGATCTCAATGGTTGGTGGCCGGGACGTTCTGATTGGCAGATAATTTGGTCAACAGTCTTGATCCAAAACACTAACTGGAAAAATGTAGATAATGCTTTAGACTCCTTATATCAAGCGACTGGCTTCTTACCTGCTAACATTTTGGACATGAGTGATGAAAAATTGCAGCAAGTAATTGCCCCCGCTGGTTCTTATACTCGTAAAGCACAAACAATTAAAAACATTGCGCTATACTTTAGAGATCGTTTTAATTATGATCTTGAACTAGCTCAACAGCAGAATAAACAAGACTTGCGTAAAGAAATCTTGGCTATTAAAGGAATTGGACCAGAGACAGCAGACGTAATCTTAATGTATGGTTTGCGTAAAGGCGAATTTGTAGTTGATCAGTATTCGCGTAGACTTTTTGCATGCCTGGGTTGGCGAGATGTCCCACCTTATGAGAAAGCAAAAAAGATCATTGAAGAAAATTTAACTGATTTTACTCTGCGTAATTATCAAAATTTTCATGCAATGATCGATATGTTTGGACAAAAATATAAGTTGCCAAAGCAGTTTAATGAATCACTTTTGAAAGATTATTATTTAATGACACCTAATCAAGGTAAATAATATGCAGACTACTTTTACATACCACTCACCCTTGGGCAAAATATTATTAGCTAGTGATGAACGAGGATTAATTGGCTTGTGGTTTGCAACTAGCAAGTACTATGCAGATATTTTAAACGATGAGGTAAAAGTGGGTTCTGATGAATACATCAAATCTGCTCAAAAGTGGCTTGATCAATACTTTACTGGACAAAAGCCTGATTTTATTCCTCAATTACATTTAATTGGGACTACCTTTCAAAAGGGAGTTTGGCAAACTCTTCTACAGATTCCTTATGGACAAACTTTCACATATAAACAAGTTGCGCAATCGGTCGCAAAAGATCCACATCATTTACCTATTCGCGCAGTAGGCGGTGCTATAGGTAGAAATCATATTTCTCTAATGGTTCCCTGCCATCGTGTAATTGGATCAAATGGCAACCTAACGGGTTATAGTGCAGGAATAGATAAAAAAGTAGAATTATTAAAATTAGAAAACATACTATAATCTAAATTATGTAAAAAAAGGCGAGACATCTTGTCTCGCCTTTTTATTCATCTTCAAATAATTTATGTGGACCATCATTAAGAGAAACTTTTGGAAATTCTGTTTCTTGTGACTTAACTTGATCCTCATCTGCTAATTCAGCTTTCATTAACTCATCTTTTGCTTTGTTAGGGGTACTTTCTAAAAATAAAGTTTTGTTTTCTGTATCCTTTTCAGCTTCACGCTTTTTATGATCTCTTTTATAGAAATAAATAGAGCTTGCAACCATAGCACTTACGGCACCAATACCTGCACAAATCCAACCTAGTTTACATTTCATCATAATATCACCTTTTCTATAAAAACCATC
>NZ_PCYT01000123.1:0-1763 GCF_002553735.1 Lactobacillus sp. UMNPBX17 | reverse complement strand
ATTCGATCTCTAAAAAAGCACCCTTAATTGTCAATGTCTTAACTTAATGACATTGATGTAAATTAGGATTGGTCTTTTTTAGTCATTGAATAACTAAAGCAGCTACACCTGAATTAAATGGTGTTGCCATTGAAGTACTATTTATTATCATTTCCTGTTGAAATAATATCCACACCCGGAGCTGATACATCTGGCTTTAAAGTATAATCAGGAAGTGGTCCCCAAGAAGTAAAATCTGCCATGTCACTGTCTTCATCTTGTTCTGATTTTTCAGCCGCTACAGTAATGGCGTCTGGAGAGTCAGCAGGATCACCAATATCACCTGAATTAAATGGCTTGTAATTACCTAAATTTTAATTAGGATAATAGTCATTCTTATCAGAAACATTATTTGATGCATCAATTGATGCAGAATTACCATCGTTGGAGGCAGAAACGGAAATAACAACCCCATGATCAACAGCATAACGAATTGCTCTTTGATCGGCGTTATTCAAGTTGGGCACATTAGGTGCACTATTAAGAGATAGTGAAATCACATCAGCTTCAGCATTAACTGCATCATAGATCGCTTCGGCTACATCACCCGTAGTTCCATCATCACTAAAATACTTTAAGAACAATAGTTGAGCTTCTGGTGCTACTCCAACAACATATTCACCATTTTTATTATCGGGCTGACCATTAGCAGCAATAATTCCGGATACATGTTGGCCGTGAGAGCCATCTTTTACTGCATCTTGGTTATTTTCTTTAATTTGATCATCATCACCTGTGATCATGTTATGCACATAAGGAAACTTAGGACTTACGTAACGACCATGACCTAACTTCTTGATGATCTTTTCCATGTCTTCTTTAGAAAACTTAAGATTAGTGGGTGCAGTTTGGAAATCTTTATGACTTGGATCTGCTCCAGAGTCAATTACAGCTACAGCAATGCCTTCACCTTTATAACCTTGGTCCCATGCATCTTGAACGTTGCCTTTAATATGATCAGGTGTATTTACAGGTTGATTTTGACTTTCATAATAACCTTTATCAGTATCATCATCACCTACCGATTGATCTGGTGTATCTTGATCAGTTTGATCATCTCGTCTTCACCCTGCGTAGGTTGTTTTACTTGTTTTTGCTGTGCTTGATCAGTTTGCTTATTAGTCTCAACTTGTTCTGTCTTCACACCAGCATCAGCTTCAGCTGCTTGCGCTTTTCCAGTTGGCACAAACAAAACCACTGAACCTGAGGCTAACGCGATAACAGCGGCAGCAGTCCACTTATTCTTCATTCTGCCAAAATTAGTAGCACTTTTTTGCCGTGCTCTAACTCCAATTTCTTTTTAGCAGAAAAAACATAAGAATAATCTACCGAGTTATAGTTATCTTTTCCTTTCATTTAAATTCCTACAATTTAGCATAAAGTAATAAAAAATAGATTTGTATATTTGACCAATTTATAATCAAAAAGACGTTCATTTGTCTATTTATATAGAATAAAAAAGACATACTATAATCTAATATAAATGCATTAATAAACTAATATTAATCTCAATAGAAGATTGATCGATCACCATGAATAAATATTTGACTACTTAAGCCTCAAAAATTTAAATCCAGATGTTCTAATAGGCATCTGGATTTTTTATAACAAAATTTTTTTTATTTTTGCGATTTTTCTAGTCAAAACTTAGCATAAAAGTTATTATAGCAAGCTTTTGCACCATCTATTTTCTTTTTAAAAAAAGTTTTATTTTGCCCTTGCAT
>NZ_PCYT01000122.1:0-1764 GCF_002553735.1 Lactobacillus sp. UMNPBX17 | reverse complement strand
TTCCATTTCTCTTACCAACGTCTACGCTAGTATTCCGATATTTCAATTTAGAAGTAATCGCATTGACTATCTCTTTTGGCATTTTTTCGGACGTAGCCTCGCCCGCAATTATCTTATAAGGCTCGATTTAACTCTGGATGCTTTACTAGCAGCGTTAGGTTGGCCATGGCATTTTCGTCGCGATCAACCTTTTTATTGTAATTAGGACAGCTAGGATTATAACAGACAAACTCGTTATGCTTGGTGCCATGCTTTTTATTGCCCTGCAGCGTGATCTTTTCATCGCCTTTTTTGACCAAGCCGCATGCTGCGCATCTTTGCGTTGATGGATATAGCTTGTTGGCAATAATCAGTTCTTTACCATACCATTCGCATTTATATGTTAAAAGCTTTCTAAACAAGCCAAACATGCTTCGATGCATGCCTTTTGAAGCCACATGGCTCATAAGCATGCCTTTGACTCCCAGATCTTCAATCGCTATTTGATCGTAATTGTTTACCAGTTCAGTAGTAAATTTATGCATTAAATCCGTTTGAATGTTTTGGGCACGCTGATAGGATGCCTGAAGCTTGATTCTCGTCTTCAAGTATTTCTTGCTTTGCGCACCTTTAATTCTACCGTTGACTGTTCGCTTCTTTGCCAGCTGCTTTTGATAATGCTTTATTTTGCTGTATGTTTTGGTCAAAGACTTAGGAATAATCAAAAGCTGACCATCTTCATAATTGAAATGGCCTACGTTTATATCTACCCCGGTCGCTTTGCCTGTTTTCTTTTTGATTTCGAACCTATCTTTGGGGATCTTATATGGAATTGCCACATAATACCTATCCCTTACTCGATAGAAAGACATTGTTCCTGTAGGATAATCAAAAGGCTTTTCTGACAATTTTATTGGTTGCCAATTTGCTTTCAACCCTTGAGGCTTTTCCAAAACCAGCTTGCCATTAACAATTCTAGCTTGGTCGCTCTTGAAGCCTTGCTTGGGAGCCCGCTTAGATTTAAATTTAGGCTTGCCCCAATCTTTTTGAGCCTTATTGAAAAAATTTTGCCAGGCTTTGCCCAAATCCTGTACGGCTAGCTGCAATAGATGGGCTGAATAGCTAAATTGCCAGTCTTCTTTTTCTGCCACTAGTTTATTCCTGATGGCTTTCCAATTAGGCGCAGGATAGCTGGCAAGCATTTCTTCTTGTTCGGCAGTAAATTTGCGTTGACTCTTGGCCTTTCGCAGTTCAGCTTTGATCTCTTTATCAAGCATCAGCTGCCTAATATCGTATTCGTCATTCCACAAAGCCAAGGCTTCATTCCAGCAGAATCTCCGATAATCGCAATTGCGATCAAAAACAGCCTTCATCTGTTTGTTGGGAAACAGCTCATAGGATTTGGTTTTTATATAGTATTCTGGCATTTTATCCACCTCCTTTTATAGATGCATCGCTTATTCTTTTAAATTAGGATCGTTCTTTATTTTGTTTTTATACCTTCTCAGTCCATAAAGACGGCATGAAAAAACATGAATAATGCTAATTAAGTCTTCCACTAGCTCCTTATCTGGCGAAGTATCCTCATTGTTTAAGACGATTATCTTACAGTCATGCCAAGCACAAAATTCTTGAAAGAACTTAAAGCCAAAACGGATAAAGCGATCTTCATAAGTAACGTAGATCTCTTTAATCTGATTTGCATCGATGTCTTTGATCAACTTAAGCCATTTAGGACGTTTATAGTTTAAGCCCGATCCAATATCTGAGATATATTCATCGGCG
>NZ_PCYT01000121.1:0-1799 GCF_002553735.1 Lactobacillus sp. UMNPBX17 | reverse complement strand
GGTCCAGATGGACTTTTATTTTTATAAAGTGTTCAACTTGATTTTACAATCGGCGAAAATAAAAAAGTCGACACTTACACTTTAAGAGGTGCGGCTAATCATAATTTCTACATTAATGGTAAATTAGTGCAGGTAGTTAATGGTCAATATGCGGTTCCAGTTGATGTTACTTCAGGAAAGATCGTATTTACTTCTGATGAAGCTGGAAAGAATGAGTTATATACTTTCAAGGTAACAGATGTGGATCCAGATTCTCCAGCAGCCGAAACTAATGATTCAGATGATTCCGACAATTCAAATCCAGGAAAAATTGACTCAGAGGACCTAGGCAATATTAGCTTTGATCATTTTGAAAAGAATGAAATTGATTTTACTAATATAGATGATGCTAAAGAAGATGGATATGACCCATTAACAGGTAACTGGAATGTTACAGGATCTGTTGATCCAGATAAAGTTGCTAGTTTAATTGCAGTTGTGCAGGGTAATTCTGAAAATGATCCAGCTAATTTAATCAAATTTGATAAGGATGGTAATTTTAAATTTACTTTTAAGGCACCTGAAACTGGTCAGAAGGCAATACAGTATATTTATACTACTAAAGACGGAGAAAAATACCGTGGTGTAATTGGAGCAATAGTGGATTTTGAAACTACAACTTTGAATGTCGAATTGCCAACTATCACTAATCAACCAGTTTTGCATATTTTAGGTACTGCTAATGATAATATGAGTGGCTATTCTGTCATAATAGACGGTAATAATATATTTACTCAAAGAAATACCAGGGAAGTTAATAGTTATCCAGAATCTGGCCAATCACTTAATCCATACGGACCATATAACATTAACTATGATGTTAATTTAGATGACAATAATGGTCGGCCAAGTGATCATATCATTACAATTAAGGTAGTGGATCAAGTAGGTAATGTCACTAAGAAGAAATTCAATGTACATTATGATCCTAATTACACGGGGCAACCTGAGATTACGTCAGGTGTTGATATGCCAACTACTTCAGAACAACCAATTAGTAAGCCACGTGTTGTAATTCCAACTAATAATTCTAGTGATACTGAAGTTTCAACAGACACCATCACCCTAATCTTAACTCACAACGCCTTCGTCTATGATGGTGACGGCAATGTTGTAATTACAGACGGCAAGAATACTTTGCTTGAAAAGGGCAATACTATTTCTGCATGGCACAAGGGTCAAATCACTACCTTGGCAGGCAGAAGTACGTTCAAGTCGGTGATAACAAGTATGTGAAGTTGTTCAACACTTTGCTTAAGAAACTTGTAGTTCACAACTCATACCTTTACGATGCTAATGGCAAAGCAACTGGTAAGAAGCATAAGTTGACCGTTGTAAAGCATGGTAAGTTTGTTTACGTTTGGAACAATGGCGAAGAATTCAGAATTAATGGTAAAAAGTTCTGTCGCTTAGCCAACGGTAAGTTTATCAAGGTAGCTAACTTACAAACCGTTAAAGCAATCAAGATAAAACATTACAGAGCACGTTTATATGATAAAAACGGTAAGTTACTTAAGAAACATATTACTTTGACTAAGGGTAAATGCTACTGGGCATGGAATGATGCCAAGATAGTTAAAATCCATGGTAAGAAATATTACAGAGTAGGAAAGAACAGATATGTTCGTGCAAATAAGGCTGCAAAAGTAGAGATCAAAACAGCCCTAGATGCTGATAAGCTCAAGTAGAAATAGATTTAGATACGAAAGTGTCTGGGAAAAAACTAACTTTCAGATACCAAAAGACGATCAATCCAACTC
>NZ_PCYT01000120.1:0-1823 GCF_002553735.1 Lactobacillus sp. UMNPBX17 | reverse complement strand
TACCAAGAAAAATATTGGCATATCATACACCAGATGAAATTTTTGAAAGAGAATTGGATCATATCTATCAAGCAGCTTAAGTGTTCAATTTATTATTGCAATTTACGATTCTTTTTTAAATAAATCTACTCTTAAATTTTTAGCTTCTTCATATGTACAAATATCTGAGCAATAGTCTGCTTTATAAGTGTTTTCTATTTCTTTCTCAACTTCATCTAAACTTTTTACTATAATCTTTGCATTATTTACCGTATTTTGAATTTGTTTTTTCCATTGATCTTCGTTATAACCAAACTTGTTATTTAAATTATCATAGGCTTGTCGAGATATGGCTGTTTTTTTCTTTTGTTTGCCTTCTTTTATATTTTTAAGAATATAATTTATTGTTTCATCACTATTTATTTCATATTCAAAATCATTTTCCGCTACAAGTGTTTTTCGATTTTGATCCTCTAAAACCATCCAATTTTCAACAACTTTAGCCCAAATTAATCGTGTTACTTTACCACTTTTAACTTGAATATCTTCTAAATTTTCATTTTTAAAAGATACTAAATTAGTATCTTCATCATTTTCATCAATATCTATATCTTCTTTTCCTTCATAAACAAAGTTATTTGTTCTGCTTACGTTTGATAACATATACCAAACAAAGACTAATTTCTGAAAATAAAAACCATACTGGGCCTTTATTCCACCATCATTACTCATTACCAAATTACTCCATATATTTATTAATTATCTTTATTCTATACTATTTTTCGTTAATTTTATTTTGACATGGACATAAATTTCTAAACTATTCTAATAGAATTAATTATCTATACTATCAATACCAAAAAATAAAATAAATTAAATTAGCTAATGTTACTATACCCAGTATTACCAAAAAAATAGTCTTAGGAATTGATAAAGTTGGATTTGAAAAGTGCAAACTATCTGCAAACTTTTTAGATTCATTTAATTTATCATTTTCATAATCCATATAAATATAAACAAATATAATATTTATTAGTACAAATATAAATTCTATTTTCGAACTATTATCAACTATTTCTAAACACAGCGGAATTGCTGACACTTCACATATATCTTTAATTGAGATTATTAAGAGCTTTCGATATTTATCGTTTGCATAATAAAACGAAAAAATACCACCGATACATAGAAGTAAAATTACTAATAATCCGATTACAAACAATCTAATAGCCGACATTATAATCCTCCAAAATTAATCTATACCCACATCACAAAAAAGCCCCACCAACCTCAATCAAAGAGATTGCCGGAGCCACTTACACTATCTACACCTTAACAAACACATAAATTATACCAATAAACATTATGCGATTCATAGCAACAAAAAAATTTTAGTCTCACATCAACAAAGCTAGAATTTTTCATTATCGTTCAATTTTGACTATCTCCTCTTTCTCCAATGTCCCATTAAAAATGAGAAAAGCATCACACACATAAGTGCATGATGCTTAAAACCTGAATCAACTTAGCACGAAGCCTTGTTGATCAACGTCATTAGCGCTGATTCCTTACATATTATTATACATGATTACTTCAAGTATTCAATCAAAATAGATAAGTCATCGATGAATTTACTTAAATTTTCTTCTTTTTTATACCAATCATGTCTATGAAATCTCTGAATTAATTTTTGACCCTGATTATATTGAAACTTACCTAATAATTCACTCTGAATTAATTTTTGAATATGAAAAAGAGAAATTAAATCTACCATTTTTTCATAATACGTATCTTGATTTGGAATACCAATATTATTAGAAATCCCTTGAATAATTCTTGGTCTT
>NZ_PCYT01000011.1:0-41529 GCF_002553735.1 Lactobacillus sp. UMNPBX17 | reverse complement strand
GCACCAATGAGAACTGCAATGGTCTTTTGCGTCAATTCTTCCCTAAGGGCAAGAGCATGAAAGACAAGTCAAAAGCTTATGTTCAACAGGCAACTGATGCCATTAACCACAAATATCGCCGAATCCTCCAATATCACACAGCAGAGGAACTCTTCAAGCAATATATTTCTTCATAGCCTAACTGTTGCACTTAATTTGACAATTCAGGATAATTTTCAAATGAATATAGATCTAAACATATTTATATACTTACCTTTACAAATATGATAAAATTTTTATTAGCTATAGAGTGATTTCACTCTAAATTGAACGTTTATACATTAATTAAGGAGAATCATTTATGATTTACAAAGTTTTGTATCAAAAAGACAAAATTGTCAACCCACGTAGAGAAACTACTCAAACTCTTTACATGGAAGCTGACAACATGGTCGAAGCAAGAAGTACGGTTGAGGACAACACCCCCTATAACATTGAACTCATCCAAGAATTAACAGGCAATTCTTTGGCTTACGAAAAAGAACACGCTGACTTTAAGTTAACTACGTTCGATAAGAAGTAATAAAGAGTGCGAATTAAAAATAATGAAGTAGCCGTTTATGCAATCGGGGGTTTGCATGAAATCGGTAAAAATATGTATTGTGTCCAGTATCAGGATGAAATTATCATCATGGACTGTGGTATTAAATTCCCCGAAGACAATTTATTAGGTATTAACTACGTTATTTCAGATTATTCATACCTAATCAAAAACCGTAAGAAGATTAAGGCTCTTGTAGTTAGTCACGGACATGAAGACCACATTGGTGGTATTCCATTTTTATTGGAAAAGATTCCTGAAATTCCTGTTTATGCAACTCCATTTGCCCTCTCATTAATCAGAGGCAAATTGGAAGAACATGGTATTTTGAAGACTACCGAACTGCATGAAGAACATGAAGATACGGTTTTAAAATTTAGGAAATTATCTGTTTCTTTCTTCAGAACCACACACTCCATTCCTGATACTTTAGGAATTGCTGTTCATACACCGCTTGGTGCTGTTGTCTTTACCGGTGACTTTAAGTTTGACTTAACTCCTGTTATGAATCAACCTGCACCAGATTTCCAAAAAATGGCTCAATTAGGTAAAGAAGGTGTACTTGCCCTTCTTTCAGATTCTACTAACGCTGAAGTTAGTCAATTTACTAAATCTGAAAGATTCGTTGCACAGTCGCTTCATAATATTATTACTGGTATTCATGGGCGAATTATTTTCGCTACATTTGCCTCTAACCTTTATCGTGTTTCTACAGCTATACAAGCAGCTATCGATACAGGTAGAAAAGTTGCCATTTTTGGACGTAGTATGGAAAATGGTGTAGATAACGGAATCGATTTAGGATACTTAAATGTTCCAAAGGATTTAATTGTTGATGCAGAAGAGATTAACAAGCTGCCACCTGACAAAGTTATGATTCTATGTACTGGATCACAAGGTGAACCATTAGCAGCTCTTTCAAGAATTGCCAATGGTACTCACAGACAAATAACTTTACAGCCTGGCGATACAGTTATCTTCTCTTCTAACCCTATTCCAGGAAACACATTGAGCGTTAACCACTTAATTAACAAATTAATGGAAGGCGGCGCTAATGTCATTCATGGTCGTGTTAACAACGTCCACACTTCTGGTCACGGTGGTCAAGAAGAATTAAAGATGATGGTTCGCTTATCTAAGCCTAAGTACATGATTCCAGTTCACGGTGAGTACAGAATGCAGGTTATTCATACACAGTTAGCACAAGAAGCTGGTGTACCTGCTGAAAATACTTTCGTGTTGTCCAACGGTGAAGTTGTTTGTTTTGGGCCAAATGGAGCTAGAATTGCTGGTAGAATCCCTGCAGGCGATGTTTATGTTGATACTTCGGGTACTGCAGATGTTGGTAATGTTGTCGTACACGATCGTCAAATTCTTTCAGAAGAAGGTTTGGTTGTCGCTGTAGCAACTGTTGATTACAAACATAAACGTGTCTTAGCTGGTCCTGATATTCTCAGTCGTGGTTTCGTCTACATGCGTGAATCAACTGAACTGATTAACCAAGCACAAAAGCACGTCTACCACGTTCTTCGAAATGAAATGGCTAAATCAGACAAGCCTAAAGAAAGTGATATCAAGAAGGCAATTTCTGAAAATCTTTCTGATTTCCTTTACTCTAAGACTGAACGGCGACCAATGATTTTGCCAATTATTATTGAAAAGAAATAAAAAATTAGACTCCTTCGGGAGTCTTTTATTTTGAATATAAGATATATGAATAAAAAAATTAAAGTACATTTATTAGTTAATGAAGTAGCTGGAAATGGAAATGCTGTTGCAGCTGACCATTCCTTGCAAAAGGTATTAAATAATCTAAATATTCCATTTAGTCATAAAAAGAGCAATTATCCTGGCGAACTCATTAAGTTGGCTGAAGATTATGCCAATAAAAATCCTAACCCAAATGATATTTTAATCGTTGTGGGTGGTGATGGATCTTTCAATGAGGTTTTAAATGGCATTAAAAGATCAAATTTCCCTGAAACACCTATAACATATTTACCTGCTGGAACTGGCAATGATTTTGCGCGAGGAGCTGGATTAACTAACGATCCTTTGCAACTAGTTAATAATTTATTGCAAGATCCCGAGCCGGAACGCGTTGATTGCGGATTCTTTACTTCAAATATAGCTAAAATGCCGCATGGTTATTTTGTTAATAATTTTGGAATCGGCTTTGACGCATTTGTGGTTCATGAAAGCAATAATGAGAAACTAAAGAAAAAGTTAAATCATGTTAATTTTGGTAATTTGATTTATGGCTTAAATATTATTAAAGCTCTTGCAAAACAGAATACATTTACGGTTACGATCAAAACGGCAAATGAAACTGTGCGCTACGGGGATGCTTATTTCGTGACTACTACCAATCATCCATATTTTGGTGGTGGAATTGCGATTTTACCCAAAGCTGACATTTACAGTCATCATTTAGATACTGTGATCGTAGAAAAGCCCAACTTATTCAAATTTATCCATCTTTTTGGCAAATTATTAAAAGATGGATCACATGTAAATGCTCCCCAATTTCACTATATAGAGGCTAAAGAGATTCAAGTTACAACTCAAAAGCCAGAGTTTGCACAAATTGACGGTGAAGATTATGACGCCCAAGATTTTAAATTAACATTTAAAATAGATCACTTTAATTTGTTGAAATAAGCAAAAAAGCTAAGGTTTTCATTCAGATGAATGATTATCTTAGCTTCTTTTTATAATTTAATATTTTCCATTCCAATCATTGGATCTATCTCACCTGAATAAATCTTTTCAGGCGTCAAAATATAATCCTCTGGTTCTTGTTTTTCAGATTCAGGTGCTGCAACTTCATCTTTTGTTTTTTCTTCACTAGTTTCAGTAACTTTAATACCCAATTGAGCACAGATTTTATCTGCCAATCCAGTTTTTCGATCATTTCCTGGCGTATTAAAAGCTGCTGCAAAGGCTCGTGGATCTCCTACTAAAACCAAATTTTTCTCAGCTCGAGTAATCGCCGTATAAAGCAAATTTCGTTTAAGCATCACATAGTTCTGCATAGTCAAATTCAAGATAACTAATGGAAATTCTGAACCTTGTGACTTATGAATAGTAATCGCATACGCTCTGGTTAAATCAGTTAAATCTTTTTTACCAAAACTTACTTCCCGGTCATCAAAATTAGCAACCATGCATTCTTTAGAATTATCTTCATCGATACTAATTATTTTACCAATTTGGCCATTATAGATATCTTTTTCAGGATTATTTTGCAATTGTAAAATTCGATCACCAATTCTGAAAATTTCATTGCGTACTTCTAAAAATTTACTCTTAGCTTTAGGCGGATTCATTATTTCTTGAATAACATCATTTAAATTGTTTACTCCGCCGCTACCATGATACATGGCACTCAATACTTGGACATCATCCTTATCAAAGCCACGTTTTAAAGCTAATTTGACAATTTGTCCTACTGCATCCCCCACCAACTCAGGTCTACAGCTAATAAATGAATAATTCTTAGTCTTCTTAAATAAAGCTTGTTGGTCTCTGCCCTCATTTACATCGTGAGCCAGCGTAATAATCGTTGACTCATCCCCTTGTCGGTGAATTTGCTTTAAAACTGTAGTCGGAAAAGCATGTGACTTAATTAAATCGCTAAATACGTTCCCCGCACCGACAGAAGGTAACTGATCCTTATCTCCTACAAACACAATATGACGAGTTTGGTTAATGCTAGAAAGAAGCTGCTTAAACAAGAACATGTCGACCATAGACATCTCATCGATGATCAAAATTTCACCATTTAGCTCATTTAGATCTTCAGCATTTGCGTCTCCAATGCCTAACCCTAGAAGTCGATGAATCGTTTTGGCACTAATTCCGGTTATTTCTCCCATTCTCTTAGCAGCTCTACCAGTTGGCGCTGCTAATAAAAATGGTGGATCTTCACTATATAGCGATGAAGCAGGTATTTCTGCCAATTTTCTTAATGCTAGCAATATTCCATTGATAATAGTGGTTTTACCTGTCCCAGGACCACCTGTCAAAATCGAAATAGGATTGTTCAAAGCATTCTTGATAGCAAGCTTCTGTGTGTCATCATACTTAATTTTTAATTCTTGCTCCGCATCCTTGATAGCTTGTTCAATTTTCTTATCGCTATACTGTTCATCATCCTGTGCTTTTCTACTTTCCATCAAACTCTTCATAGAACGGGCAATATCGACCTCTGTTTGATAAATATTTTGTAAAAAAGCATTTTCACCATCAACTATTACTTTGCCCTTTTTCTGCAATTCATTTACACAAATCGCAATTGGATCAAATTGTGGGATTTGCAATAATTCTTTAGCACCAGTCAGTAAATCGGATAGTGGAACATAAGTATTGCCTTCACCACTCAAAGCGTCTAGCAGAACCTGATAAATGGCCCCATTTATTCTTCTTGGATCATCATTGGGTATCTCCAATTGCTTGCCGATGGTATCTGCCGTTTTAAATGCATAACCTGTAATTTCATTAACGGCAGCATAAGGATCCTCTTTTAATTTATCTAGAGCTGCTCCATGATAACATTGGTAAATCCTAGCGGCTACCTGTTTCCTTATTCCATATTGAGCTAGTTTTAAGACGATTTCAGAATAAGAATCCATCGAATTTAGACCCGACAATAAGCTATCTTTTTGCTTTTTAGTTAAAGATAACGTGTCGATTTTAGCAGGATTTTCTTTTAAAACATCTAAAGCATTTAATCCCAATTCTTCAATAATGGTACCCGCTGTTTTTTTACCAATACCTGGGAATTTATTAGAACTCAAATAATTAGTGAGTGAGCCTTCTTCATGAGGCATGATCGGCTTATAGCTATTAGCGCGAAATTGTAAACCGAATTTTTCATGCATAACCAGTTTACCATCGAAGCGATAGCTACTACCAATTTGCACATCACCAAAATTACCAGTTACCTTAATTTCGCTACGTGAATAATTTTCGAGTGAACCAATGATTTCAACATCGAGGATTTTATATAAATCTTTATCATTTTCAAAAACAATCCCGTTAATTTTACCGGTGAATTCGCTCATTACTTTTTCTTTTCCTTATCATTCAGCATTTTCATAATTGAAGCATATTGATCCATTGCCCGCTTATAGTATTTTTCATCCATTGCTTTCGCTTTTGCAAAATATGCTTCTGCCTGAGTTCGATCTTTTTCCATGGTAGAAACACCAAGCAAGAAATATATCTTAGCTGTTCGCCTATCTTTAGGAATCATGAGATAGGCTTGCTGGGCTTGAGCATTTTCGCCTAAGCTCATCCAAATATCCCCTAATAATTCTTGCACCTTATCATCAACTTTTTTGATTGTTAAAGCATACGCAAGAGCTTTTTGGCTCTGACCTAATTTTAAATAAGTTAATGCCTTCTGATATAAAGTCAAATCGTCATTAGGAATTTGGTCCAATAATGCCAAAGCTTTATCAAAATCACCCTGCATATAGTAGCTAACAGCTAAATTGTAATTTAACTCTTGCGGCTTTTTAACTAAGTGCTGCGCTTGTTCCAACAGCTGCTGTGCCTGATCTACACTACCTTGTTCAATTAAATAAGTTGATAATTGCAAATAGTTTTCAATTTTCTGTGGTTTTTGATCAATTTTTTGAACTAATAAATGAATCGCCTGATCAACCTTGCCATTATCATAAAGCTGTGCAATTTTTTTATCCATTACAGTGAATCCGTCTTTGATAACTTTCTGCCTAAATAACTAGTTTCGTTCCAAACAACTGGTTTAAAAGTCTTACCACCATCAAGCGTTTCAAGTACTGTTAAACTGGTATTGCTTAAACCGCCATTTTTACGAATATCTTTTAAAGGATAGCCTAACAAACCACCCATAATTGCTGATAAAGCTGCTCCATGACTGACTGCTAATACTTTATCATCATCATTCGGGAATCTTTCAGCCATTTCTTTAGCAAAAGACTTGCCACGAGCAATTACGTGTTCATAATCTTCACCATGTAATTCGGTGGGATCATACTTATCCGGATGATGCCAAAAGTTGTTCATTTGCTCAGGAAACTTCTTTTCTGCTTCCGCAAATTTCATTCCTTCCATATCACCTAAGTTAAATTCACGTAATCGTTCATCAATCACTACTGGCAAGTTGGCATTCATAGCATTATCAATACCTTGAGCAGTATTAAAGGCACGATCTAAAGGACTAGCAAAAATACCTCTAAACTTAGTTCCTTTTAAATGTTCACCTAACTTCTTTATATCTTTTAAGCTTTGTGGCAAGAGTGGTGAATCACCATGTCCACCTTGAAAACGACTTGCTAAATTCCATTCAGTTTTACCATGACGAACAAAATAAATTTGCATTTTTATCCCCCAAACATGTTTAATTGATATAACTAGTTTAGCACAAAGAAAAGGGCGTTCGAAAATTCGAACGTCCTTTTTTAAAATTCATTTTATACTAATTGCAATTGCTTGTCTTCTTGGTAAGCAGCATCAATATTTCCACCACCAAGACATTCTTCACCTTGGTACAAAACAAGAGCTTGACCAGGAGTAACTGCACGAGCTGGTTCATCAAAGCAAACGTCAGCAGTATTATCATCTGCATGATACTTAACAGTTACACCAACATCACATTGACGATAGCGGAACTTAGCGCTGCAGTGAAATTCCACATCATGATCTGGCTTACCAGTAAAGAATGACATATCACTAGCCTTCAAGCGACTCGCGTAAAGAAGCTTACTATCATAACCCTGTTCTACGATTAATTCGTTCTTCTTTAAGTCCTTACCAACAACAAACCATGGATCTGTTGATTCCCTAGTTGAACCTAAACCTAAACCTTGTCTTTGACCAATAGTGTAGTACATTAAGCCGGCATGTTCACCAACCACTTTGCCATCAGGGGTAACCATCTTACCTGACTTAGCTGGTAAAAATTCGCTCAAGAACTTTCTAAAGTTTCTTTCACCGATAAAACAAATACCAGTAGAATCTTTCTTCTTAGCAGTAGCCAAACCATTAGCTAAGGCAATTTCACGCACTTGAGGTTTAGTTAAGTTAGCAAGTGGGAAAATAACCTTCTTAATCTGATCTTGATTTAATTGACTTAAGAAGTAAGTTTGATCCTTATTCCCATCCTTCGGACGCATCATATGAGTAAGACCATTTGCATCTTTAACAGTTTTAGCATAATGTCCCATTGCAATATAATCAGCATCTAGATCCATCGCAAAATCTAAAAATGACTTGAACTTAATTTGACTATTGCACATTACGTCAGGATTAGGCGTTCTTCCCTTTTTGTACTCATTTAAAAAGTATTCGAAAACACGATGCCAGTATTCTTTTTCAAAATTAATTGAATAGTATGGAATACCGATTTTATCGGCAACTTTCTTTACATCTTCGTAATCTTCAGTAGCGGTACAAACACCAGAATCATCAGTATCATCCCAATTTTTCATGAAAACACCGACAACATCATAGCCTTGTTGTTTGAGTAATAATGCTGATACTGATGAATCTACACCACCACTCATACCTACAACTACTCTAGTCTTGCTATTGTCAACCATTATTCAATCAATCCTTTACCTCAAGCAATATCTTACGCTCTTCAAGATCCTTCAAAATGTAATCTAAAAGATCTACAGTTGGCGCTAATTGCTTGTTTTTAAAAATATTAACCTTTTGCAAACCATTGCGATCAGTAACAACCATCGTTAAATGAGATAAATCCTTATTAACAGTCATCTTTAACTTAGTTGGTGCATTATAAGGTGAATCATTATACAAAGGATGTTCATAATTAAAATTACCCTTAGCAGTCTTCACAAAACCAGCATCAATTAAAGCATAAAGTTTTAACTCTGGATTTAAAGTAAACTTACGTTTATCACCATTAATCACAACTATATTTGCCATATTTTCCCTCACTTATTTATAATAAGTTACTTTCTTTTTAAAAGCAACTATTTTCTTTTAGATTGAATTCTTTGAACAATTTTTACCAGATTTTCAGCAAATGATTCTACTTCTTCATCTGTATTATACCGCCCAAACGAAATACGAATTGATTCATTAATTCGAGGAGAATCTGCACCAAAACATGCAATTAATACATGTGAAGGTTCAAGTGACCCTGCGGTACATGCGGAACCACCTGAGACAGCATAACCGTTTAAATCTAAATTAGTTTGTAATGAAGTAGTAGAAACACCCTTAAACCATAGATTTAAGACATGATGAGAATATCCAGGACCATGACCACCATTGATTTTATAATCAATCTTATTTTGATCAAGTTGGTTCAAAATAAGATCTTGGAAATGCGCATATTTTGCCTGAAGATCATCATGACCAATATTGGTCAGTTCTTTAACTGCTTCGCCAAAGCCAGCAATACCGGGTACATTTTCAGTTCCAGCACGACGTTTAGTCTCCTGTTCACCGCCTAAAACCAAATTTGGCAAATCAATATCAGAATTCTCATACAAAAATCCTAAGAATTTTGGTCCATTAATTTTATGAGCAGATACTGATAATAAATCAATATTCATTGCTTTGACATCAATATCAATCGTTCCCATGCCTTGAACATTATCAACATGGAAATATGCATTGCTCTCTTTGACCAATTCGCCAATTTCTTTAAGTGGCATAATGGAACCTACTTCATTATTTACGGCCATAATCGATACTAAAATTGTATCTGGCGTTAATTCTTTTTTCAGTTCATCTAAAGAAATATGTCCCGTCTCATCAACATTTAAATAGACAACGTTGTAGCCTTCATCTTCTAATCGCTTCATAGGATTTAAAACTGAAGGATGTTCAATTTGCGTGGTAATAATCTTCTTACCAATATTTTTTCGACTGTATGCTGTACCAAAAATGGCAGTATTATTACTTTCTGAGCCACCGGATGTAAAGATAATTTCATTATCTTTAGCATTAATACTTGCGGCAATTTGATGACGAGCTCGATCAATCACATTTCTTGCTTGACGTCCCAACTCATAAGTACTTGATGCATTACCAAAATCATTTTTCATTTCATCAGTAATTACATCAATTACCTTAGGAGACATAGGAGTAGTCGCAGCGTTATCCAAATAAATTTCACGCACGTTAATTCATCTTTTCTACGTAATCACTAATTAATTTAGCAGCCTTAGCTCCAACCTTTTTAACAAATACATCAAAGTCTTCACTTGCACTGCCATCACCATTATCAGAGATTGCCCGCATTGCAACTAATGGCTTATTAAAAGCATGAGCAACTTGAGCAAAAGCAGCACCTTCCATTTCACAAGCTAATGCATCAGGGAAGTTCTCTTTTATTTCATCCTTTTGCTTAGTTGAAGCTACAAATGAATCTCCAGTAACTACTAATCCTTCACTAAAAGCAACATTTTGCTTTTTAAGATATTCAGCGAATGCAGCTCTTTCTAGTGAATCAAGTACAAATTGAGCTGGTTGTTGTGGGATTTGGCCTTCTACATAATCACCTGCAGCAGTATTATGAGCATCATAATACATGAAGACATTAGGCAAAACTAAATCTTCTTGATGAATATCCTTATGTAAAGCACCGGCGGAACCAGTCATAAAGATAACATCAATATCTACATTGCTTAACAAACTAGCTAGGTTCATCGCAGCTTGAACTTTACCAATACCACTCAAACCTAAATAAACATCATTTCCGTTAACAGAAAAATGTTCGAATTCAGTTGATCCGAACATTTCTTTTTTTTCTGCGTGGAAATGATTACGATAAAATTCGGCTTCTTCAGCCATTGGAACAATAATCGCAATCTTCATAAATTTCCTCGTTTCAAATTATAAATGAAATAATGCTAAAAGCACTAAAATAATTAAAACAAACACTATCAGAATAGCACTGTTCAGTCTTTTTTTCAGTTTTAAAGACTTTTCTTCGCGCATCTTTTCTTTATCGATAGGCTGCTGTGCTTGATAAAACTCCTCTCCATCGCCTTCCAAAGGACGTCTTCTTTCAGAATCATCCCTTTGAAAATCAGGATTAACATTAACTTCTTCTGTTGCATCATTATCAGTAAAAGCAGATTTAACTTTGTCTACTAAACTTTTTTTCTGTCTTTTACGATAATCAGAACGCTTTTCTGTCATGATTACTTATTACTTTCAGCTTGAGCATTGCGCAATAGCATATTTTCCCAAACAGAAATGGCATAAATTGTCTTAGCATCGACAATTTTTCCTTCTGCTAATAAATTCTTTAATTCATCTAAACTATACCAATCAGAAGTTAAAAATTCATCTGCATCTAATGATCTCTTTTCAGTCAACTTAGTTAACGTATCACAATAGAAAAGATGCATTTTTTCATCACAAAAGCCTGGTGTAGAATAAAATTCACTAACTTTTTCCCAATATTCTGCCTTGTAGCCGCCTTCTTCATTCAATTCACGCTTCATAGCATCAAGAGGACTAGTGTCAGTTGGGTCAACAATTCCAGCTGGAATTTCTAAAGTGACTTGCTTGATAGCTTCACGCCATTGTTTTACCAAAAGCATTTCTTGTTGATCATTAATTGCAATAACACAAGATGCAGGGCGATGCTTAACTATTTCTCTAGTCGCAGTATCGCCATTAGGTAATTTGATTTTTCGAACAGATAAATCCAAGATTCTACCTTGAAAAATCTGTTGCGATGAGATTTCTGTTTCTTCTAAATCCACTAAGTCTCATCCTCCTTTTTTAAGCTAAATATACATTAACACATTGTAGGCCATTTTTTCCTTGAGCTAATTGATATTGTACTCGATCGCCTACTCGTAATGATTTATAGCCTTCTTCCTTAATAGCTTTATAGAAAACGAAGTACGATTTGTGGTTGCGATCGTCTTCAATAAAGCCATAACTGCTTCCTTCATCAAATTGTTTAACAGTACCTAAACGCATTATTTTTCTAATCCTTCTTGTACTGCTTCAGGGTAGTTTGCTTCAACAATTTCTGCACAACGACCACAAAGCATTGGTAACTTAGGATCTGCACCAATATCAGTTCTAATCATTCTACAACGTGGGCAAGCTTCACCTTCAGCATGCTTAACTACAACAGCAGCATTAGCAAGTTGTTCAGCGTCAGCTGGAGCTGGATCATCTGAAATAGTTAACTTAGAAACAATTAAAATTTCTCTGAAGTCAGCGTCTAATTCATCAAGCATGGCCTTAGTTTCTTTATCTGGATAAATTGTTACGGCTGCTTCAAATGATTTACCAATCAACTTCTTGTTTCTTGCATCTTCAAGTGCCTTCAAAACATCATCACGCAACTTCATGAATTTAGCCCAGTTTTCAAGCAATTCATCGCGATTTGCATAGTTTTCTACTTTTGGCATATTTGCAAGTTGAACGTAATCTTCGTCTTCCTTCAAGAAGCCCCAAATTTCTTCCATAGTGTGTGGCAAAATTGGAGTCAAAATCTTAGCCAACTTAACTGCAGCATCATAGATAACTGTTTGCATTGAACGACGTGCATGACTGTTTTCAGCTTCAATGTAAAGAACGTCCTTGGCAAAATCAAGATAGAATGCTGAAAGATCATTAGAAATGAAGTTAAAGACCTTCTTGAAGACAGTAGTAAAGTCAAACTTATCGTAAGCTGCTAAGCATTCTTTGATTAAGTCATTTAACTTAACTTCCATGTATTGGTCTACTGAACGAAGATCATCGTAAGCAACACGATTTTTCTTAGGATCAAAGTCGCTAGTATTAGCAAGCATGTAACGGAAAGTATTTCTGATCTTTCTGTAGCTTTCTGCAGATTGTTGCAAGATTCCCATTGAAACAGCAACGTCTGACGTAGTATCAGCTTGAGCTACCCAAAGACGAATAATTTCTGCACCCATTTGCTTGATTACGTCATTAGGTGAAATAACGTTACCAAGTGACTTAGACATCTTGTGGCCCTTATCATCCAAAACGAATCCTTGAGAAAGAACTTGCTTGTATGGAGCTTGACCAGTGACAGCAACTGAAGTAATCAAACTTGAGTTAAACCAACCACGATATTGGTCACTACCTTCAAGGTAAAGATCAGCTGGGTAATGTAAACCATCACGTTTTTCCATGACACCTGACCATGATGACCCAGAGTCAAACCAAACATCAAGAATATCCTTTTCCTTAGTGAATTCACCATTTGGTGAGTGTTCTGAAGTAAAGCCTTCTGGCAATAATTCCTTAGCAGTATGAGTATACCAAGCGTTTGAACCTTCTTTTTCGAAGATCTTAGCAACATGTTCAATTGTTTCTGGAGTAACGATTGGTGTGTCATCTTCAGCGTAGAAAATTGGAAGTGGAACACCCCATGCACGTTGACGTGAGATTACCCAGTCACCACGATCTTTAATCATGTTGTAAAGACGAGTCTTACCCCATGAAGGGATGAAGCTCGCTTTTTCAATTTGATCAAGAATTTGATCTCTAAACTTAGCGATTGAAGCAAACCATTGAGTAGTTGCTCTAAAGATAACTGGCTTCTTAGTACGCCAATCGTGTGGGTATGAGTGAGTAAAGACCTTAAGCTTAAGAAGTGCACTAGCATCCTTTAACTTTTCGATCATTAACTTATCTACGTCTTGGTAAAACATGCCCTTAAGTTCAGGTACTTCATCAGTGTAGCAACCGTGAGCATCTACTGGACTGAAGATTGGCAAGTTATATTTTTGACCAACGTTAAAGTCGTCTTCACCAAAGCCAGGTGCGGTATGAACTAAACCAGTACCATCATCCAAAGTTACGTGGAAGCCTTCAATTACAAGACTTTCCTTGTCATAAATTGGATGCTTAGCCTTCATGTATTCCATGTCGGCACCCTTAACTGTTTGAACAACCTTATAGTCATCCCAACCGATTTCTTCAGCTACTTTATCAAGCAAGCCAGTAGCAACAACGTAACGTTTATCGCCAACTTGAACTACTGAGTAATCAAACTTAGGATTTACACAGATTGCTTCGTTTGCTGGAATAGTCCAAGGAGTAGTAGTCCAGATTACGAAATAAGTATCCTTAGGATCGATGATGCCTTTACCGTCAGTTACTGGGAAAGCAACGAAAATTGAATTTGCTTCAACATCTTTATATTCAACTTCAGCTTCAGCTAAAGTAGATTCACTTGACCATGACCAGTAAACAGGCTTCTTACCCTTGTAAATGTAACCCTTCTTGTACATTTCACCAAAGACACGAATTTCTTGTGCTTCGAAGTCATGTTGCAAGGTAACATAAGGATGATCCCAATCTGCCATCACACCAAGACGCTTAAAGTCATTCATTTGCTTTTGAATTTGTTCTTCAGCATATTGACGACAAAGTTCACGGTACTTAGCACGATCCATACTCTTACGGTCTACGCCTTTTTTAGCAAGTTGTTGTTCTACTGGAAGACCGTGAGTATCCCAACCTGGTACGTATGGTGCATAGTAACCATTCATGTTCTTGTAGCGAACAATGATATCCTTTGAGATCTTGTTCAAAGCATGTCCCATGTGGATATTACCATTGGCAAATGGAGGGCCATCGTGTAAGTCAAAACGAGGCTTACCTTCATTAAGCTTTAATCTTTGTTCATATAATTTATTTTCACGCCATTGCTTTTGCCATTCTGCTTCACGAACTGGCAAATTACCGCGCATTTTAAATTTAGTTTTACCTAAATTAAGAGTGTCTTTAATTCTCATTAACAAATTCCTTTCTAAAAAAGAAAACCTCGCCCTAATTAGGACGAGGTTAACCGTGGTACCACCTAAATTGAACTTAAAAAAGTTCCACTTAATTTGCGTAACGTGCAAAAAACGTTTAGATCATTCAGACAGCTGATCAACCTTTAGGCTCTTATGCTAATCTTCCACCAACATTAGCTCGCTGAATTGCCCTCAAGTTTTACTGCCAATCTAATTTTTATTTTTTGTAATCATCCGGGAAAACAATTGTTGGACCTGATGAACTCTTAGGTACTTCAGGTTTTAAATTAATTGTCTCATGATGCGGACTATCGCCTGTCATTGGCTTAGGAGTAGTTTCTTCTTCATCATCAGAATCATCTGACAACTCCTCATCCAAATCATCAGGTTCTTGAGAAGAGTTTACGTCATTTACATCATCGTTGTCAATATCTTCATCATCGATTGCAGTTTCATTTGCGATTTCTTCTTCTTCACCGATTGGTTCTGCACCATTACCCGGATAAAATCGTTCCGTATGGAAATATTCATCTAAAGCATGCTGCCAAGTTTCATCATTTAAATTATTTATCTCATTTTGGAGCATTGCTTGCATATGACTACGAAATTCGCCTATTTGTTTCTTTAAACGCTTGTAATCATTAGAGATAACTTCTTGCTGTTGTTTTTGATAGCCAACTTCTGTTTGAGCTTCCTTTTTAGCATCATCCAGAATACGTTTGGCTTCTGCTTCCGCATTTTCTTTTAATTGATCTACAGTTTTTTGAGCAGAAATAAGCGACTTCTTCATATTACTATACTCATCTACTTGAGCCTGCATATCTTCTACTTTTTTATTTAAAGATACTACTTCGTTCTTTAAATCTACTACTTGATCAAGTGCATCCCCATAATTATCAACAACATCATCTAAAAAACTATCCACTTCATAGCGATCATATCCATTACGACCTCGATGCTTAAATTCCTTATTATGAATATCCATCGGCGTCAATTTCGTTTCTTTGTCTGCCAAAGTTTTAGCACCACCTTATATTTTCCTTTTCTTGTAGCCGAAACATTTTCAATCAAAACACGCCCAAAATGCCTCAAACTCAAAATATCATTCTCTTTAACCATTATATTAGAATCTGCTATGTCATGCCAATTTAATTTGACTAAATGGTTTTCAATCATTTTTTGAATCTGACCACGACTTTGTTTGCTAATTCCAGATAGTACTGCATCAATTCTCATTGAAGCAACAATTTCTATCTTTTCCGTTGAATCATCCTTCGGCACTAGAACATCTTTAAAAGAAATCTCTCTTAATTTTACTTGTGCTCTTCCAATCCGAGTAACCTGCTCTTCAAAAAAATCCACTAATTCTTTTTTAGCAAAAAATTGCCATTTACCATTTTCATCAGTAATTATATCGCCAAAAGTATCAGTCTCAATTCCAGAATTAGCCAGGGTACCTAAAATCGCACTATGATTAATTTTGATAAATTTTTGTGGATATTCAATTTCATATGGCTGAATTAAATAATCGCTGGGTTGCAAATTAACCCATTCCTCGCTTAAATAAACACGTTTTTTCTCCGCATTCGAATATCCGCCATACTCTTGCATAAAAACATCATTACCCACGATGGTTTTTAGAATTGCTCTTTTACCCGGATCTAAAAAATCGGTTAAAATTGGTTCATGTTTAAAAATTATTTGATTAAAAAGACCAGTAAAATAATCAATTACTGGTCTTTCTTCTTGATTAAAATGTGGGTAAAACTTACTTGCTTGTCGCTTTTGCATTAACCTAACACCCTCAATAAAATATTAAAAATCCAAAATAGAACATAATTCTGTACAAAGTACAAAATGAATAATCCAATAATTGGAGAAATATCAATTCCAGTAGAATAGGCCAACTTAGCAAACGGACCTTTTCTGAACAAGTTCAAGTATGGATTTACAATCTTATCTAAAAAGCGACCAATTACAGAATTACTTAACATTGGTACCCAACTTAAAATTGCATCAATAACAATAAATAGACTGTAAAGCCATAAGATCCAAGTAAGAGCTACGTAAATAAAATGTATTACGTTTAACATTAACTTAAATTATCTTTCTTATCAATTAAGTCACTAATTTTGCCATCTGTCACAAATTTAGGTGGAGTGGCTAAAAAGATCTTGTCACCGATGCGTTGAATTTCACCGTTTAATGCATAAACTGTTCCTGTGATAAAATCAACGATTCGTCGAGCGGAACTATCTTCCATTCTGCTAAAGTTAATTACTACTGCCTTATTATTCAACAAGTTTTGTGCAACATCTTTAGCATCAGAATAAACACGCGGCTCATACAACACAATTTTACTTTTGGCTGAATTTAATCCTGATTTAATCGAAACAACATTGTCTCGACTAACAGAATTCAGAGGTAAGTTTTCATTATCATCTTTGTTTGAAGTAGCATATTCTTCTTTTTCCAATTCATCTTCATCATCATTGGAAATGCCGAAAAATCTACCCAATTTATCAAAAGCCATCTGTATCTACCTCCAAACTAGTTTTCACCACGATGTTTGAAGAATGGAATATCATCACTATCATCACTATCGTCTTGAGCACTAGTTTCAATTTGAGAAATACTATCTTGATCATCATTGCTAAAAGTATCGAAGCTTTCATGATCACCCTTTGGCTCAGCAGGCTTAGTATTTCTTCTTTGATTATCTTGATTATCGTTCAATCCCCAAACACTGGTTGGATCAACCATTGTTTGCTTTGGCTTTTCCGCTTCATGATCCGCATCTGCATTATTAGATGGTTGAACAGTTTGTGGACGGTCAACAGTTTGCTTTTCTGGTTGAACAGTATTATTAGCAACAGGTTCTGCTTCCTTCTTAGGTTGAGCCTTAATTTGGTGGCTACGTCCTGGTAATTGCTTTGATGCGGCTTCTTCGGCTTTAGAATCAATACCAGTAGCAATTACAGTAACTACCACTTCATCACCTAAGTTAGGGTTAATTGATGTACCGAAGATAATGTTGACATCATCACCAGCAGCCTTAGAAACAATTTCTGAAGCATCTTGAGCTTCAAACAAAGTAAGGTCAGGGCCACCAGTAATGTTAAGCAATACTTGCTTAGCACCATCAATTGATACTTCAAGAAGTGGTGAAGAAATAGCAAGCTTAGTAGCTTCTACAGTTCTATTTTCACCACTAGCACGACCAATACCCATCAAGGCTGCACCTTGGTTTTCCATAACAGTCTTAACATCAGCAAAGTCTAAGTTTACGTAGTCAGTTGAAGTAATCAGGTCTGAAATACCTTGTACACCTTGCTTCAAGACATTATCAGCTTCTTTGAAGGCATCCATCATTGGGGTCTTCTTATCAACCATTTCAAGCAAACGATTATTAGCAATAATAACTAAAGTATCAACGTATTGCTTTAATTGGGTAATTCCTTCTGCTGCGTTCTTAGAGCGCTTAGGGCCTTCAAAGCTGAATGGGCGTGTAACTACACCAACAGTTAAAGCACCGGTCTCACGAGCAATTTTAGCTACTACAGGAGCTGCACCAGTACCGGTACCACCACCCATACCAGCAGTGATAAAGATCATATCAGCACCCTTAAGTGCATCTTCAATTGTTTGTTCACTTTCTTCAGCAGCCTTTTGGCCCACTTCAGGATGTGAACCAGCACCTAAACCTCTTGTTAACTTAGGCCCTAATTGAATCTTGTTTTCAGCTTTATTACTGTTTAAAGCTTGAACATCAGTGTTTGCTGCAATAAATGAAACACCTTGTACACCGTCATCAATCATTCGGTTAACAGCATTGCCTCCGGCACCGCCAACACCAATAACTTTGATGACAGCATTCTTATTGTCGTCTGAATCGAATGTAAAATCCATTAAATTAACCACCTTTAATCAAAGAATTTCTTAAAGAAACTCTTCAAGCCATTAGATTTTTCTTGATTATTATTTTCTTCGTCCACTGAAGAATCATCTCTTGCGGACATTTTGTTTCTATTATAAGCTTCTTTGGCTTCACTTTCACTAGTAGAAACAGTTCTTTTAGAATTCTTGGAAGTTTTTGGTTGTGAAACTGGTTCTTCAACTACATTTTCACCAAAACCGTAAATTACACTGTTAACAAGATAGTCTACTTCTGACATCTTGTAAGAATAATTTACTATTCCATATGCAGCTGTATAAATTGGGTTGCGCATACCAATTTGATCTGGTTGATAAATACGTGCTTTAACGTTTAAACCATTGGCTGTCAAACTATCAATTCCTTGAAGTAAACTAGTTCCACCAGTGATAACAATACCACCCGGTTGCTTCAAAGCATTATGCTTGGCTAAACCCTTGCCAAGACGAGTTAGAATTTGCTCAAGACGTGCATTAATGATTTCACTCAGGTAAACTTCATCAATCATTTGCTGTCCATTTGAGCCTACACTATTAATTGCAAATTTATCATTCTTAGAAGCAAATTGCGGATCAGCAAAGCCATAATCTAATTTAATTTGTTCAGCATCACGTTTAGAAATACTTAAAACAGCAGAAATATCATTAGTGATATCGCTACCACCTTCCAAATCAATATTAGCGTATTTGATTTGGCCTTCCTTAATTACTGTTGCTGTACTTACTCCACCACCGAGGTCAATAATTACAGAACCGAAAGTCTTTTCACTTTCATTTAATGCAACACTAGAAATTGCCAATGGCGTTGGAACAAAGAAATTGTTGTGATAGCCTGCACGTTCAATTGCTTTTTTAATGTTATGCAAAGAACCTGTTGGAGCTGTTAACAAAATACCGGTTACTCCAAGTGAACGAGCAATCATCTTACGAGGATCATCAACCTCAGTTTTTCCATCAATTAAGAATCGACTAGGCAAAAAAGCAATTGCTTCACGATCATCTTTTGCAGCAGCATGAATCGCAGAGCGAATCGTTCTTTTGACATCTTCATTATTTACTTCTTGTCCTTCTTCACCGACATTAGCAAATCCAGTTGCTGTCTCTAATTGCAACATTCCTACTGGAATTCCGGCTACGACACTATAAATTTTTGCATTAGTCTTTTCTGCCACGCCTTTTAAAGCACGGCTGATAGCTGCTGCAGTCTGATCAATATCAACAATTTGACCATGTCTCATGCCTGAATTGGGCGTAGTAACTGCACCAATGACTTTACCCGAATCTGCCACAACTGCTTTCACGCTTGTGGTTCCTATATCAAGACCCACTAAAAGATTTGAATTCTCCAAAATTAAGCCCCCATTAATATTTGCCTTGAAAAAATTCTAACATAAATAAACAAGTAAAACAGCTACGATACCCCGTAGGCTTTCTTTTCACTTGAAGTTAATGGCCTGCTAAACGCACCTATTTCTAAATCAATTAAGCTATTTTTTCCAGCTTTAACTTTAATTTCGTCATAATATTTTAGTTTGCTCTTTAACGTTACGGTACTGCCAATAATTACATTGCCATCTTTCATAACTAAAATTACTTGTGACTTTCGTCTAGTGTTCCCACTTAATAATTTTACCTGGTTTTGGAATGATTTGGGCAAACTATTAAATAAGTTTAAATCTTCTTTTAAAGAAGTTGCTTTATTATAGCCAACAAAAATAGGTTTATCTTGATCGACTTTTGCCCAAGTAATTGCAGTACTGCCTAACTTGCCATTACTTAAAATCTTACGATAATCATCGCCATCTTTTAAATAGCCTACGGTTTTACGTTGATTAATTTGCAATATGAGCTGGTTAACATGACCTAAATGTGCTTGGGCACTTTGTATTTCAGGATACTTCTTAGATAATTTTTGGCTCAAATCTTTTTGTTGAAACAAATAATCAAAAACCTTATCACTGGCTTTGATCTTAGATGCCTTCACGATTCCTTTAATTGGTAAATCCGAAGCACCAATCACCTTAACCGCACTTATATTGGCCAAGGGAGAAATATAATAGCCTAGCCCAGCAATCGCCAAAACTGAAACTGACATTATTAAACCAAGCCGCCGTCTTAGTGACCGTCGTCTTTCCGCCTGTAAACTAGAAAGTGAGGCAGAAATCTTGGCTTGCGATTTACGACTATTTTTTTGTTGATTGAATTCATGATTCAAATAAGGAGATAATTCCTTTCTTGGATCAATCCTCGTTACTGGTTTCTTTGCCATCTGCCTCACCGGCCTCCTAGCGTGAAATCTCTTCCATCACTTTAATCACTTGATCAGATGCATTAGGTACACCTAATGCCTTTGAAGCCTGACTCATTTCTTTAGCGTATTTTTCATCAAGCAAAATATGATCAATTGAAGAAACAAAATTATTAGGGTTAAGATCATCTTCTGGGATGACCAAGGCTGCGCCAGCCTTCTCTAAATCTAATGCATTCTTCATTTGGTGATTGTGCGTTACATTAGGACTTGGAATCAAAATTACAGGTACACCTAATGCAGTGAACTCTGCAATACTTGTTGCTCCAGATCTTGAAACAACACAAGTCATTTCTGGTAATAAACCGGGCATGTTCTTGATGTATGGCAAAACCTTAATATTATT
Organism: Lactobacillus sp. UMNPBX17; assembly: GCF_002553735.1. Classification (NCBI taxonomy): domain Bacteria; kingdom Bacillati; phylum Bacillota; class Bacilli; order Lactobacillales; family Lactobacillaceae; genus Lactobacillus; species Lactobacillus sp. UMNPBX17. The sequence continues at coordinate 20,614 of NZ_PCYT01000011.1, read as the reverse complement.
ACCAATATCTACGTTCTCTAACTTCTTTTGAACTGAATCAAAATAGTAAGTACCTGTAGCCCAAATAATTTGGTATGGCTTAGTCTTTAAATTCATTAATGACTTAAGCATAATTCGATTGATAGCTAAAGCACCACGGGAACCACCAAAAACTAAAACAGTTGGCATTTCTGGACTAAGTCCCCACTTCTTCTTTATATCAATCTTTTCTTCATGTAAGCTCAAAACCTGTTGTGATCTTGGATTACCTGTTTTAACTAGCTTCTTTTTTTCAGGGAATTCTTTTGCAGCATCGTCAAAAGTGTAACAAATGCGATCAACATAGTGGCCTAAAAACTTGTTAGCTAAACCAACAACTGAATTGGATTCATGGATCATAGTTGGAATATGCATTTTAGCTGCTTCATAAACCATAGCTCCACTAACATAACCACCTGTACCCAAAACGACATCAGGCTTAAATTCTTTTAAAATCTTCCGTGCACTCTTGGTAGCTTGCAAAAACAATTTAATGGTTTCAAAGTTTTTCAACGGATGCTTACGATTAAATCCTTGAATGTTAATTGTTTTGAAATTAACACCAGCTGCAGGAACAATTTTAGATTCCAATCCTTTTTTAGTTCCGACAAATAGAATTTCATCATTTTTGCTAATTCCACGTTCTTTCAAACGTTCAATAATTGCCATAATTGGGTAAATGTGACCACCTGTGCCACCGCCGGTAAATATAACTCTCATTTTATTTAGTCTTCAATTCCTTAATAAATTTTACAAAGTAATCGCCACGATCTTCAAAGGTTCTGAATTGATCCCATGAAGCACAAACTGGTGAGAATAAGATTACATCTCCAGGTTCACTTAACTCATATGCTCTTGGAACAGCTTCTTGAAGAGTATTAACAATTACAATATCTTTAATGCCAGCTTTTCTAGCAGCATCAGCTAATAGATATTTTGTTTCTCCATAAAGAACAATAGATTTAACATGCTTCTTGAACAATGGTACTAAATCATCAAACAAGAATCCTCTATCAAGACCACCTGCAATTAAAACTTCTGGTTCTTTGAATGCAGGAATAGCAACTGTAGCTGCTTCAATATTAGTTGACTTAGAATCATTATAAACCTTGCGTCCATCAAGAGTTGTTACATATTGTAAACGGTGCTTAGCACCAGTGAAAGTACTCAAAACCGCTGCAATATCATCATTATCTGCACCCATAATCTTTGAAATTGCAATTGCAACCAAGCTATTTTGTAAATTATGAATACCTGGTAATTTGATATCTGCAATCTTCATGATCTTTTCATTGTGACTCTCAAGATATTCATCACCAATAAAGTAATCTGCATTAGAATCTGTTTCTGAGAAAGTTTGCATCTTAGCAGGTGTTACTTCTTTTTCTTTAGCTAAAATATCTTTTTGATCAAAGTTAGCAATAAAGTAGTCATCACTATTTTGAGTTCTAGTAACGTTCAACTTAGCATTTACATAATTTTCAAAGGTCTTGTGATAGTCCAAGTGAACATTATTATAAATGTCGACAATAGCAGCCACCTTAGGATCAATATCTGTTACGCCAAGTAATTGGAAACTAGAAATTTCTACTACCAAGATATCATCCTTAGTTGCCTTAGGTACTACTTCAGAAATTGGCACACCAATATTACCTACTGCATAGGCATGATGACCTGATTTTTGTAAATGATGATCCAAAATTCTTTGAGTGAGCATCACAGTGGTAGTTTTACCATTTGAACCTGTTACACAAACATAAGGAGCATCACTACAACTTAAAGCAATTTCAGGCTCTGTAATAATTGGAATATTTAGTTCTTCAGCTTTTTTAACCATTGGATTCTCATATGGAATACCTGGATTTTTAACTAAATAATCAAAATGTTCTTTTTCAAGTAAATCAACTGGGTGATGTCCGCCAATTACATGAACGCCTTTAGCCTTTAGCTCTTGTGCTTTTTCATTTTTATCAAGATCAGCCTTGTCATTCAAGGTTAATTTAGCACCTAATTTTAAAAGTAATTCGCTAACTGCAAATCCACTTTTACCTAAACCTAAAACTAAAATATTCTTATTACTATAAGTTTTAATATCCTTCATTTTTTATTTTTATCCCCAAATTGCTAAATATAAAATACTACCTACTAAACCAACAATCCAAAAAACAATGTCTACTTTCCATTCTGACCAGCCTAACATTTCAAAATGATGGTGAATAGGAGTCATCTTAAAAATTCTCTTACCAGTAGTTTGGAAAGAAATAACCTGCATAATTACACTAGCAGTTTCACATACAAATACAATACCCACTAACAAAAGTGACCATGGTCTATTAAGCATAATACTTACTGTAGCAAGACCACCACCTAATGCAAGTGAGCCTGCATCCCCCATGAAGATTTTGGCAGGCTTATGGTTGAAAATAAAGAAAGCGATCAAACCGCCAATTACACTCATACAAAAGGCTAAAATAGCCAAATTCTTTTGTTTAAATGCGATATAAGCATATGTACCATAGGCTACTACAGATAACCCGGTAGCTAAGCCATCCAAACCGTCTGAAAGGTTAACAGCATTAGAAAAGCCAACTAACCAGAAAATAATGAAGATTACAAATAATGCTACGCTATGAACAACTCCAGCAAATGGAATGTATAAACCAAAATTAAAGTGATCGCTTGAAGCAATTAATACAATCACAATGGCAATAATAATTTGTAAAGCAAGTTTTTGCCATGCTCTTAAACCCAAATTTCTTTTGTAATACAGCTTGATTCCATCATCAAGGAAACCAATGATACCGTAACCTAAAAGACTGATTACTAAAATCCAAACAACTTTGTTCAAGCTATGTTGCCATGCAGCAACCCAGATAACAGAAATTACTGCTGCAATAACAAAAATTGTTCCTCCCATTGTAGGAGTTCCTGATTTCTTTTGGTGCCATTTTGGCCCTTCATCACGAATTTCCTGTCCTTCATGATGCGAATGCATAAACTTAATTAACAACGGTAAAAAAATTACCGTCAAAATTAATGAACTAATTAAAGCAACAAAACTTGCTTGCATAATACTCATCCTATGCTACTCCTTTAAATTAACTTTTATTTTTTCTCCAGATTTTAACTCTGCTCCCTTGGCCACACTTTGGCTGGTAACAGTTCCGGTTCCCTTTATGCTTAATTTAATACCTGATATATTAGAGAATTGATGTAAATCATTAAAACTCCACCCCTTCATATCAGGACAATTTATTTTACCTGAGGTATATACAAAGATCTTGTCCCCAGACTCCAATTTCTCACTGCTCTTAATTCCTTGAGCAGTAATTCTATCTTTTTCACCTACTTTAACTAAGTTAAGACCAACTTGCTTAGCTTTAGCTGAAGCTTGAGCAACTGTCATATTCTTGAAATTAGGAACACTAACAGTCGTGGTTGAATTATCACTTTTAGCCATTGTAATAATTCGACTCATCATTGGTTTAAAGATAGAAGCTAAAATCTTTTCAGCTGTTGTCCCAGCCAAATGAGGTTGCTTGATAGTTAGGTAAATACAATATCTAGGATCCTTGGTAGGGTAAACACCGACTACTGAGAAGATGTAGTTGCTATCACCTTTCAAATAGCCACCACCTTTTGGATTAGCTATTTGAGCCGTACCGGTCTTAACAGCAATATCTGCATTGCCCATCTTGTAGGCATTACCAGTACCAGATTGCTTATTAAGCACTCTCTTCATATTGGCCAAAACAACTTTTTTAGTCTTGTTGCTATAAATCTTTGAACCAACTTTTTTGATCTCATAGCCCTTAAGGGTTTTACCGTTAGAATCAGTAATCTTATCAACTAATTGTGGCTTTACCATTTGACCATTATTAGCCAAAGAACTATAAGCTTGCATCATTTGCATTACATTCACAGTAACGGCTTGACCAAAAGCAGTAATTGCTTGGTCAACTGGTGTTTTGAATGAAATGAAGCCAGGTTGTTCTCCCGGAAGTGTAATTCCAGTCTTTTGACCAATGTGGAACTTCTTTAAGTACTTATTCCAAGTCTTTGCACCCATCTTTTGTTCCAGCTTAACAAAACCAGTGTTACTTGAACGCTCAAATGCTTGTGAAAATGGAATCGTACCCCAACCAGAAGTCAACCAGTCGTGGATAGTTGAACCACCGACATTTACTGATCCTGAACGGTAATATTCATTCGGATTGTAATTGCCACTATTAACTACTGCCGGAAAAGAAAGAACTTTAAATACAGAACCTGGTTCATAAGTATCTTGAACCAAGATATTACGATATGCTTTGGTTAAACCTTTCTTAGTCTGAGGATTAAATGTTGGACGCTGTGAAGCTGCTAAAATTTTACCAGTCTTCATATCTTCAACAACTGCAGTTATCGAAGTAGGATCATATGCTTTTTGTACATCAGTCATATGTGATTCAAGATAACTTTGCAGTTGTGAATCAAGCGTCAAATATAAGTTATTACCATTTTTAACTGGTTTATATACTTGATTGCCATTAGGCATTTGATATTCTGAAGCATCAACTGAGGAAATTCTGTAACCATCAGTACCGGTTAAAGTCTTGTTGAAGTAAGCCTCAATTCCCATAGTACCAACCAAATTTTGTTCATTGGTCTTTTTATCATATACAGGCTGAGCTAAACCAACAATATGAGAAGCAAAATTACCATTAGGATAAAGTCTTGATGGCGTAGCTAAGAATTTGATTCCTGGCAATTTCATAGCTTCAATCTTTTTCTTCTGCTTACTCGTTAATCCACTACCCGCTGTACCAAATTGAACCTGGAAAGCCTTCTGCTTGGGATTCAAATAGCGATAAATTTTATCTGCCGACATCGGCAAAACTGTAGCCAACTTTTCAGCTGTTTCAGACTTATTCACAACATATTCTGGCTTATTCTTGTAGTTGATCGATGACTTATCCAAAATCGCGTAAATAGTATATAAATGTGAGTCTTCCGCAATTGCTAATCCATTCCGATCATATATCGTACCACGTGTTGCTTTAATAACTTGATTACGCTTATAAAGCTGCTTGGTACGTGCGGATAAGTTCTGTCCATTAACTGTTTTGGATATACCTATATATAAAAATCTAGCCGTAAATACAAGAAAAACCAAAGCGACAGCTACTTGGAGAAATCTCCCCACTGTAAAGCGGTAGCTGTGGGCTTTGGATTTTTGTAATTTTAAATTACTGTTTTTTTTCATTAGCGAATTGTCCTAATGTTTTTATTAATCAGAGTTAATCCTTTTTCACGCGCAATCTTGTTTAAGCGTGAAGTAGAAGTTAACTCACCAATTTCTTGACGTAAATCGGTGATCCTATTCTGTTCCTTAGCAACTGTCTGCTGAGTTTGACTTAGCTCATGTTGAGCCGAAGTTGCAGAAATACTAGAAGAAACCAAGAAGATCATCATTCCCAAGGTGACGATACTTCCTATTGCTAGTAAAGTCTTTTCTAAAATATTGTAAGGAACTTTATGCGGATCAAGGGTAATTCGTTGACGTTTCTGCGAACCATTCTGTTTTCTAGGTTCATATTCAATTTTTCTTGCTGAGCTGTCAGCCATAGCATTTTCCTCTTTATAACTTCTCTGCAACCCGTAGTTTTGCACTGTGTGAGCGGTTGTTGTTTTCTAACTCGGAAGTTGAAGCAGTAATCGGTTTGCGATTTACCAAACGAAGTGTTGGTTTCATATCGTCTGGCACAAAGGGCATTCCTCTTGGAACCTCAACCTCTGAATACTTCTTAAAAATCTTTTTAACGATTTTATCTTCATGGGACTGAAAGGTAATCACGCTAAGTCTGCCACCAGGTCTTAAAATCTTAATAGCTTCTTCAAGTGAAGCCTGTAAAACATCAAGTTCGTGATTAACAGCAACTCGTAAAGCTTGAAAGCTTTTCTTAGCTGGATGTCCTCCAGTCCTTCGTGCATACGCGGGAATCGCCTCTTTAATAATGTCAACCAATTCAAAGGTTGTCACAATTGGCTTATCCTTACGTCTTTCTACGATCCTATGAGCAATCTGCCGGGAGAATTTTTCATCTCCATATTGATATAAAATATCTGCTAGCTCTTTTTGACTTAAGGTATTAACTAACTGATATGCATCCGTATCTTGACTTTGATCCATTCTCATATCTAACCTTGCATTATAACGATATGAGAAGCCACGATCAGCTTGATCAAACTGAGGTGATGAAACACCTAAATCGTAATATATGCCATCTATTCCATCTGCGTAACCCAGCTTAACTAGATCCTGCTCCAGATTACTAAAGTTGTCATGTACTAATTTCAATTTAGGTTCACTATCTGGCTGCAATAAATCAGCGAAGTTCAACTCTGCCGATTTTATCGCATATTCATCTTGGTCAAAACCGACTAACGTACCAGTTTCAATTTTACTTAACAAATACTTGGCATGCCCACCGCCGCCAAAAGTTGCATCTACATAAAGACCACCGTTTTTTGGTTTTAAATTATCTATAGTTTCGTGTAAGAGTACACTGGTGTGTTTGAATTTCATAGTTTTATAGTTCAATGTCGTCCAAATTTTCAGCAATATCATCATAGTCTTCGTTAGCTTCTTCCTCAAAGCTATCCCAACGTTCCTTAGCCCAGATTTCAATTCGGTCAGAAACTCCTACAATGACACATTCTTTAGTAAGTCCAGCATGAGCTTTTAATGTCGATGTAAAATTGACACGCCCCTGCTTATCGAACTCACTTTCCATCGCACCAGAGTAGAATAAACGCATAAATTTACGCGTATTCCTCTTAGTCAACGGAAGTTTTGCTAATTTGGCTTCTATCTTTTGCCATTCTTCCATCGAATAGCCAAAAATACAGCCTTCCATTCCTCGAGTAAATACCATTTTATTTCCAATTTGATTGCGAAGTTTCGCTGGTATAATTAGGCGACCCTTGCTATCAAGATTGTGGTGATATTCACCCATGAACATGGTCTAGCCCCCTTCCACTAAATAATTTACCACAATTCACCACTCTCTACCACAAACTCTGGAAAAAAATACATATTTTTATGCTTATTTATCTTTTTATTTTATAAAATTTAAAAAAGCTGCAAAATATTATAATTTTGCGGCTTTTGCATATACAAATATTTTTACTTTATTAAAAAATTAGTAACTAAATTAATAAGCAAACATTAAAATTAATGAACCAAGATACCAAAAACAACTGCAAGCAGCTAAATAATCCCATAACTTGCGAATCGTTTTACCTAATGAAATATTTTTATTTTTAATTGCATCGTTTAAAGACACAATAACAACTAAGATAAAATAAAATAAAAATCCATATGGTAAAAAAGAAGGCAAGTTAGCATGTGTAGTGGCTAAATTGCATGCGGCAAACAAGAAAAAAGGCAAAACATCATAGCCTCTAAACTGAGCATGTGGGAAAATTTTATTAATTAAAAAAGCTGCTACCAAACCGATAACTGGTATTAAGAAAATAAAAAGCATAAAAGATCCTCCATCCTTTTTATTCTAAACTACAATTCATTTGAAAAAAACTATTAATAAGCATAAAATATTGTTCAAGTAGGAGGGCTTTTTATGGCACGAAAAAAGAAGAAGAAATCTGGTTTTCAAAAATTGACAATTGTAATGGCTTGGTTAATGGCAGTTATTACATTAGCCGCAGTTGTTGCTGGTGCTGTCGGTGCAATGGCCGGAGCAGGAATGTTTTAAAAAAGAGACGAGAAAAATTTTTCTCGTCTCTTTTTATTTTTATACACGATAAGCATTTAAATCAATTAAGAACGGATAATCTTGTGCTAGGTTACCCCAAATCCAGTATAAACAAACGAAGAATCCTGCCGTCCATCCTTGATTCACTAATAGACTCATTAATAAGCCATGAATCGACGTCGTAGCTATTCCTATCATGTTAAAGATCAGCCAACTATATGCTACAAAAATTGTCGTTCCTAATAAAACTACAATTAGTCTTGCCCAAAATATTTCTGGTAAAAAGCGAGCAATTTTTTGACAAATCCAACAGCTGAGGGGTAAGAAAACTGCATAAACTCCAATAAGGCCATAAAAGTAAATGTCAGCAACTATTCCCGTGCCTAAGGCCAGCCAAATTTCATTTTCATTGGTGTCATCAAAAAGTCCAATCAGCATTACACTAATCGGTAAAATTAGACTAGCGGCACCAAAACTTCCATAATCCATAAATTGATGCAAATAAAATGAACAAACACCATCTACAACAATGGCAACAAAAAGTCCAATTGCTAAAACCCATTTACGAAAAATAGACATTAGTTAGCCACCTGTCTTTCAATAACTGTAACAACTGACGGATCGCTAATATCACCTGCTGGTTTAATTCTAATTTGATCAGATAAACCAAATGAATCACGGGTAGTCTGAGTAACAGTACCAATTAAAAGTCCTTTAGGCGAATTACCACCCATACCACTCGTGTAAACTCTAGTGCCGGCCTTTAACTTGCGGCCATCAACTACCTGAGTAAAGGCTAATTGGTTATTAGCTGTAACAGTAATGATCCCGTGAACGGTCTTGCCATTAGCAACATCTGCTTGAACAGAAAAACGGTTAGCCGATTCATCTGTAGTAGTGATCAATTCGACTTTTGAAGAAGCGGCATTAGCTTCAACAATTCGTCCAATAACTCCACCACCACACATTACAGCCATATTCTTCTTAATACCTGAAGAACTACCTTTATTAATTGTAAGTAGATCTGACCAGGTATCTGGAGCACGAGAAATAACTGAAGCATTGATCAAAGTATAACCACTTAAAGTATCTTTCAAATTCAATGCTGCTTTTAACTGCCGATTTTCTTTCTCTAAGCTGGCATTACGGACCTTAGTTTGACCTAAATTAGTAATTTGGCGCTTCAGATGGTTATTCTCATCTTGTGCATTTAAAATCTCATGTGCATTATTCAAACCACCAGAAATAAAACCTACCGGAACATCAATAATTCTAGATCCTAAGGCTACAATATCATTTCCTAAGCTTTGAACAAGCAATGGAGCATTACGTTTATTACGTAAACTAACACTCCCACCTAAAACGGCAAAAATGACAATAATTACAATAAATGTTGATAATAACTTTTTATTTTGTAGAAATTTTTTCATTAAGAATTGATCCTAAAGAAAAACCGGCCATAGCCGGCTTTTTTATTATTTGCGACTTCTACGCATTACTTCAATATTCTTGAGTGATTCACCAGTACCAATTGCCACACAATCAAGTGGATCTTGTGCAATAAATACTGGAACCTTAGTTGCTTCAGAAATTACTTCTGGCAAGTTCTTAAGCAATGCACCACCACCGGTTAAAACGATACCGTGGTCGATAACATCGGCAGCAATTTCAGGAGAGGTTTGTTCTAAAGTTTCCTTAATTGCAACGATGATGTCTTGAACAACATCTTGAATAGCCTTAGCGATATCTTCAGCGTTGATATCAATTGACTTTGGCAAACCAGTAACCAAATCACGACCACGAATATTCATAGCTTCAATTTCCTTAGCTTTTTCAATTGAAGCAGAACCTACTTGAATCTTAATATCTTCAGCAGTTCTTTCACCAATCAATAAGTTAAAGTTGGAGTGAATGTAATTAATAATTGCATTGTTAAACTTATCTCCAGCTTGACGAATTGAAGTTGATGAAACAATACCACCTAATGAAATAGTAGCAACATCAGTAGTACCACCACCGATATCAACAACCATTGAACCAGTAGGATCCATAACTGGAAGGCCTGCACCAATAGCTGCAGCAAATGGTTCTTCAATCACGAAAGCTTCGCGAGCACCAGCTACTCTAGCTGCATCAATTACAGCACGCTTTTCAACTTCAGTAACACCTGAAGGAACACAAATCATTACTGAAGGCTTAGAATTGCCAACAGTCTTTTCCATAAAGTACTTAAGCATAGCAGCAGTAGTGTCGTAATCAGCAATAACCCCATCCTTCATTGGACGGATAGCTACAATACTACCTGGGGTTCTACCAATCATTTCCTTGGCTTCTGAACCAACTGCGATTACTTCACCTGTATGTGTATTCTTTGCTACTACAGAAGGTTCTCTTAAAACAATTCCTTTACCCTCCATGTAAACAAGTGTATTGGCTGTACCTAAATCGATACCAATATTCTTTGTACCTAATCCAAACACAAAAATCTCTCCTTAATTGTTGCGGTCTCTAAATCTTGAATAATTATAGCATACTATAACTTTAAAGGTGATTTTCACGCAAATTTTAAAGAAGTTTAAAACAATTCTTTTTCACGCATGCTCAAATATTGTCCTTGTCCCACAATAAAATGGTCTAAAAGATCAATTTTCATCATTTTTGCCGCCCGATATAGATCTTTAGTTAATTCAAAGTCGTTGGAAGACGGCATTAATTTACCACTAGGATGATTATGAGCAATAAAAATCCCCGAACAGTCATAGATTACGGCCCAGCGAAAAATTTCTCGCGGATGTGCGACTGATTTATTTAACGTGCCTTGAAAAACCTTTTTCTCAGCTACAATTCGATTTCCATTATCGACATATAATGCCCAAAGCTCTTCTTGCTTGTGACCTACTAATTTATCAGCTAAATATGTCCCAACTTCAACACTTGAGGTTAAAACAGGTTTGCGTTTAGATGACGCCATTCGCAGGCGATCCATTACCTCTTCAGCCGTAATCGCCAAATTGCTGGGGCAACTTGAACCTGTTATGAATTGAACTATATCATCGAAGGAATTAAAATCTCTTTTTCTTAAAAAAGACTCTAACTCTTCAAAAGTTCTAATTCCTTTATCCTTGAACTGCTCAAATAACTTAGCTAGTAATTCTAGGTCTGTATTTACAAAGTAATGATTTGAGTTTATTTCTATCATAAAAATTTCTCCCTTCATTACTTAATACGCAAAAAAGAGCTAAATTTTTTTAAGAAAATCAAAAAAGTTTTGACAAATCATTATAGCATTCTGTTTGTCTTGGTCAGTCGGAGCCATTAGATCTGGCACCATTACACATTTTAAGCCTGCATTTTTCGCAGCTTGGACACCAGTTGATGAATCTTCAAAAACCAAAATATTTTCTTTTGCTAGATTCATTTTTTTAGTAGCTGCTAAATAAATATCTGGTGCCGGTTTAGCTTTAATGTGTCCCTTTTGCACATCTAAATAACTTAAATGAAAATCAAAATAATTTCTAATCCCTGTTGCCCACAAAAAATGTTGCAACACATCTTCGTAGTTGCTTGAAGCAATTGCCATTTTCAAGCCACGATTTTTAAATTCATCTAATGCTTCTTGAACACCAGGACGTAACTTTAATTTTCCTTCATCGGTCCACTGCCAAACCAAATCATCGGTTCTTTTAATAAATCGGTCACGATCAGCATCAGTTTTGAAATATTTATGATAAAAATCCTGCATTTCTTTAACAGTTGCACCAGTTAACTTTAAATATGCATCCCTAGGCGTCCCAAGTTTTTCTTCTTCTGCAGCTTGGATATTAGCCTTCCAATACAATTCTTCAGAATTAACCAATAGACCATCCATATCAAAGATAATGCCTTGAATATCATCGTTTATCCCTTTAACCTGCATTGCCTTTTCCTTTCCAATTTAAAATTGCACTTACTAAATAAAACGATCCGGTCACCAGCAGAATATCGCTGGCATTCATCTTCTCTTTTAATTTAGCAAAGCCTTCCCGATAATCTCCTTCATAATTATATCGTCTTTGGACATCAATGGGAAAATCATTTTCTTTAGCAACACGAGGATAATCTAATGTTGTTAATAACACTTGATCATCTTGGTTAAATAAATTAAAAACTTGCTCTAAGTCTTTATCTTTCATCATAGTCACTAAAGCATAAACATGGCTATGCCGTTTTTTTGCTTCGGCATGAATTACTTCCAGCAAATTGGACATTGCTTGAATATTATGAGCTCCATCCAAAATGATTAATGGTTCTTTTTGCAAAATATGATAACGTCCAGGAATCTGAGTTTGATCAATTGCAGCTGCTATCTCTTGATTATCTAGCTTCAATTTAAGAAGTAAAAAGGTCTTAACGGCTACAGCAATATCATAGGCCTCTACCTGCGGACGAAAATCAAAAGAAATACTGCGTTTATCATCTGTATACTTCAACGCTCCATTTTGCGTTGTAATTGCAAAATCATGCTTTAATCGGAAAAGTGGTGCATGCTCTACATCTGCCTTTTTCACCAAAATAGGCAGAACATCATCAGGAACATTCCCTAATACTACTGGACGATTTTTCTTGATAATGCCACTCTTTTCTCGCGCAATATCTTGAATTGTCGGTCCAATAATCTTCTCATGATCTAATCCTACCGTAGTAATGATGCTTGCCTCTGGGACAATCACATTAGTTTTATCATGCTCGCCGCCAATTCCGACTTCAATCACGGCATAATCACAATGCTCTTGTTCAAAATAAACAAAGGCCATCGCAACTTCATACTCAAATGTAACTAACGAAAATTCTTTATCTTCTTGCTTAATTTCTTCAAAGGCAGCTTGAACCTTATTAGCCACATTAACTAAATCTTCATCGCTTATATCTTGATTATTTAATTGAATTCGTTCATTAAATTGATAAACATAAGGTGAGACAAAAAGGCCAGTCTTTTGACCGGCCTTTTTTAATAGATTTGCTAAGTAGTATGATGTTGAACCTTTACCGTTGGTCCCCGTAATATGAATCGTTTTTACCTGATCCTGCGGATTACCTAATTGCTGGAGCAACTTCTTGATAAAATATAAATCATTCTTAGGATGCAAATGAGGCAATGAATATAAATAATGGATTACCTCTTCAGCATTGGTAAATTTCAATTATTTACTCTCTTTCAAATCTTGAATTCGTTCACGAACACCAGCCAATTGGCTTTCGTAATCTGCTTTCTTTTCCTTTTCCTTGTTTACAACAGCTTCTGGAGCATGGTCAACAAAGCCCTTGTTTGCAAGTTTCTTTTCGGCACGTTGAACCTCGTCTTCAAGACGCTTTTCTTCTTTTTCCATCTTAGCCAATTCGTCATCAACGTTAACTAATTCAGTTAATGGAACAAAGATTTGTGCACCTGGAATAACGGCTGTCTTAGCAAGTTTTGGAGCTTCGATTTCTGCAGCTACAGTTAATTCCTTTGGATGTAAGAAGTTCTCAACGTAGTCAGCATTTTCATCCAAAACATGCTTGTTAGCTTCATCATCTAATTGAATCATAATATCAATTTGGCTAGACATTGGAGCATTAACTTCCATGCGGATGTTACGTACAGCCTTAATAATTTCAATTAAGAAGGCCATGTCACTATCTGCTTGCTTGTTTTCAAATTCTTTATGAGTAGTTGGGTATTCAGCTACCATAATTGACTTGCCTTCATGAGGCATTGAAAGCCAAAGCTTTTCAGTAACAAATGGCATAATTGGGTGCATCAAACGTAAGATTTGATCAAGAATCCAAATTAAGTTTTCTTGCTTTCTTGCCTTTAATTCTTCATCGTCACCATTCAAAGCAACCTTAGAAATTTCGATGTACCAGTCACAGAAGTCATTCCAGATAAAGTTGTAAGCTTCACGGCCTGCTTCACCAAATTGATATTCATCAAATAAACGAGTTACTTCACTAACAGTGTGGTTCAAACGATCGAAGATCCATCTATCTGACAAGTCAAACTTGCTTACATCTGGCATGTGTGCAGGCTTAGCATCAGCAGGCAAGTTCATAATTACGAAACGGCTTGCGTTCCAAATCTTGTTAATGAAGTTCCAAGCTGCTGACAACTTCTTAGGATCGTAACGAGTATCTTGACCAGGAGCAGTACCGTTAAGAAGGAACCAACGAAGAGCGTCAGCACCATACTTGTCTACTACGTCCATTGGGTCAACACCATTACCAAGTGACTTACTCATCTTGCGTCCTTGTTCGTCACGCATTAAACCGTGCAAAACAACATCGTTAAATGGACGCTTGCCAGTGAAGTGAAGACTTTGGAACATCATTCTTGATACCCAGAAGAAGATGATGTCGTAACCAGTTACTAACGCATTAGTTGGGAAGTAACGCTTGAAGTCTTCTGAATTAGTATCAGGCCAGCCAAGAGTTGAGAATGGCCATAATGCACTTGAGAACCAAGTATCAAGTACGTCTGGATCTTGCTCCCAGTTTTCGATATCCTTAGGAGCTTCTTCACCTACGTAAGTTTCGCCAGTCTTCTTGTTGTACCAAGCTGGAATACGGTGACCCCACCATAATTGACGTGAAATACACCAATCATGAACATCTTCCATCCAGTGGTCCAAAGTACCTTCGAAACGATCTGGAACAAAGTTTACCTTGCCATCAGTCTTTTGGTTTTCAAGAACCTTGTCAGCAAGTGGCTTCATCTTAACGAACCATTGCTTTGAAAGACGTGGTTCAACTTGAACGCCTGAACGTTCTGAGTGACCTACTGAGTGAACGATTGGTTCAACCTTAATTAAGTAGCCTTCTTCTTTAAGGTCCTTAACTAAAGCTTCACGACAGTCAAAACGATCCATGCCAGCGTACTTGCCGCATTCTTCATTCATAGTACCATCGTCGTTCATAACGTTGATTCTCTTCAAATTATGACGGTTACCTACTTGGAAGTCGTTAGGGTCATGGGCTGGAGTGATCTTAACTAAACCAGTACCGAATTCTGGATCTACGTGTTGGTCTTCGATAATTGGAATATGACGACCAACAAGTGGTAATACTAATTCCTTACCAACGATATCTTTGTATCTTTCATCCCCTGGTGCAACCGCAACAGCAGTATCACCAAACATGGTTTCAGGACGAGTAGTAGCAATTTCTACATAGCCTGAGCCATCTGCGAATGGATACTTAACATGGTAAAAGGCACCCTTGTCATCCTTGTGAATAACTTCGATATCACTCAAAGCAGTTTGAAGTGCTGGGTCCCAGTTAATGATGTATTCACCACGGTAAATAAGACCTTCTTTGTAAAGTTGGACGAAGACCTTCTTAACTGCCTTTGAAAGACCCTTGTCTAAAGTAAATCTTTCTCTTGAGTAGTCAAGTGAAAGACCCATCTTAGCCCATTGGCCCTTGATAATTGAAGCATATTCGTCTTTCCAGTCCCAAACTTGCTTAACAAAAGCTTCACGACCCATTTGGTGACGATCTTTGCCTTGCTTGCGAAGCTTAGCTTCAACCTTAGCCTGGGTAGCAATACCGGCATGGTCCATACCTGGAATGTAAAGAGTGTCGTAGCCTTGCATACGCTTGAAACGAATTAAAGTATCTTGAATTGCGGTATCCCATGCGTGACCTAAGTGTAATTTACCAGTTACGTTTGGTGGTGGGATAACAATTGAATATGGGTGAGCTTTCTTGTCACCGGATGGCTTGAATAAATCTTCATCAAGCCAAGTTTGATATCTGCCTTTTTCAACCTCATTAGGGTTGTATTTAGGTGCTAAATCTGTCATTAAAAATCCTCCAATAAAAAAGTCCTAGACAATGTTGTCTAGGACGATTTACTAACCGCGGTACCACCTATGGTTAAGTACAAAAATGTACTTCTCTTATAAGCGATAACGGCGCTGAAGTGTCCGGATTAACCTACTTAATTTCAATTAATCAGCTAATCAAGCTACTAATCAACTTCTGGCCTCTCAGCTGTTTGGCTTTTCTCTGTAAATAAAGTCGATCCCTCTTGATTCTTGCTTTGGTTACGATTATAACATGAATTTATTTTAGAAAAAAGAGATAGATGTATTGTATTCATCACTTAATCCACTGATTGCCACCTAAATTATAAACACGTTTGCCATGATATTTAGCTATAGCAAAGTAGTTCCAATGGCTGTGGGCACGCAAGGTTTTGCCGGCTGACTTTTTAAACGAAAGATCTGTCCAAACCGGTGTTGCTTTGTCAACTTTAACCAAACCTACTTGAGCACGAGGAGCTGAAGACTCATGGTGAAACAGATTTTTCTCACTCACCCACATGTTGGGTTGAACATGATACCACAATTGATTATTTACCAACTTAACTTGGTCAGCCTGCACTTGATTACCATTCTTTAACTTAAGATTAGCAGCAAGCTTTTCAGTCGGAAAAATTATCGATTGATAGTGAATGCGAAAATGATTATTCTCTTGCAGAATTTTGGCTAAACGAATCGGGAAATCAGTCAATAAACCGGTAACGCCCTTATCAGGATTTAAAAATTTATACATTTGCTTACTACTGTTTACGCCCCATAGCATGTATTTCTTGTTTTTATCACGTAAATAATTGGCAGCGTCACTAGTATAAAAACTAGCAGCAAAATCCTGACTGCGTCCGATCGCTTTATATGAGCCGGCTAATTGCGTGCGCGGAATTTCGGGTGCTAAGCGAGCTAGCTTACTGAGTGCTGAATCAGAAAATGATTCAAATAAAACCCGCTTTTGCAAATGATACTTATTAACTATTCTTTTGGCATCTTCCCCATTGCCTTTTGGCTCTAGCATAAACTTCACTTGCGGGTTATTTTGATAGCGTTGAAAAACCTCTTCGAGTGAATGAATGCTTTCCCCGCTTTGATTACGATAATTAGTTAACTTCTTAAAAGTATTTTTTTCAATTGATTGATCCACGCCAAAAACGCGACTCAAGTTGTTATCATGACTAACGACTAAAACATGGTCGGCACTTTCTTGCAAATCCAATTCTAAATAATCAACTTGTGCGCAAACGGCACGATCATATGCTGCAAAGCTGTGTTCAGCGTATTTCCCCTGCTCGTTATCGCCGCGGTGAGCGATGTTCATGAACCCACAAGTGAATGGAAATATTGCTAGAAATATTAATGTGATGAGCTTTTTCATTGATCTATCCCTTCTGCGTTTCATCTTCTTTATTTTACACAAAATTTGATTTTTAAACGCAAAAAGAGCAAGAATCAAATCTCACTCTTTTAGTTTTGATATTATTTCTTTCTCAATTAATTCTGTGAAGCTCCAGAAGTAGCGTCTGACTCCGTTGGCATATCTTCATAAGCAGTATTAGCAGCGATGCGGCCGAAGGTAAAGATATCAGCCAATGAGTTACCACCCAAACGGTTACCTGCGTGAATACCACCAGCATTTTCACCAGCTGAGTACAAGCCATCAATGATCTTGCCGTCTTTGTTAAGAACATGAGCCTTAGTATCGATAACCAAGCCACCCATAGTATGGTGAATTGCAGGCTTACGAGGGGTTGCGTAGAATGGAGCAACTTCACATTTCAAGCCCAATACATTCTTATGGAATTCTGGATCTTTTCCTGCATCAACATATGAGTTGTACTTCTTAATAGTTTCAACTAAGACATCTGGATCCATCCCAATTTGCTTAGCCAAACCTTCCAAAGTATCATCTCTAAACAAAGTACCAGCTTTAACTTGAGCATCAAGTGATTCTTGAGTAGTATTATAGGCTGTTTCCTTAATCTTATCATCAGCAATTTGATAGATTAATCCACCATTAGCAATGACTGCCTTAGCTAACACATCCCGTTCCGCAAATTCGTTAACGAAACGTTTACCATCCTTATTAACCATAATGTAGTTTGCCGGAGGAGTAACAACACCAGTGAATAATTCACCAGTTTTTGGATCAGCTACTGGCATCAATTGGATAAAGCCCATACCGAACAGGTCGGCACCAGCTTCAAGACCCAAGTTAATCCCGTCACCAGTAATTGATGGTGAGTTAGTTGTAGCAATATCATCATCAATCTTTTGCCAATAAGTATTGTACTTTTGGACCATCTTAGTGTTGGCACCAAAACCACCGGCAGTTAAGATGACAGCCTTTGAGTGAACAGTCAACTTGCTGCCATCGGCGCGAGTAGCAACTATACCGCGAACCTTGCCATCTTCGATGATTAATTTTTCAGCACGAGTTTCAAGATATGGATCAACACCGTAGTCTCTTACCCAGTCACCTAAAATATGGATGTAAGCATAACCCATCGGTTCAACTGGTTTGTGACCACGACGCCATAAACCACCAACTGGTTCAGTTACATCACTATTGTCGAACTTAACGCCTAAATCAGCTAACCATTTAACTGAGTTCAATGCATTTGTTACTAATTCATGAACTAAAGCATACTTACCGTGAATTTCATTTCCTTTAAGGTCAGTTCTCTTACCACCCAAGTAAGTTTGGATTTCGTGAAGTAAAGTTGAATCAAATAAGTAATCTGCACCTGAATCAACGTATTCTTTAATTTGCTTTTGTAATTCCTTAAAGTCATCTTGATATTCAGGATCAATTTGATCAATTGGAGTTGCAGCTAATTCCTTCAAAGTATCCTTTTCACCTGGAAGTGCCTTAAAATTCTTTTGCCAGTCAGGTTCGGCAGCGTTCATTGGACCACCGGCACGACTAGTATTACCACCAATTTGTGGGTACTTTTCTAAAATAGCAACTTTTTCACCATGTTGGATTGAGCGAACTGCAGCAGCCAAACCGGCACCACCAGCACCGACAACTGCTACGTCGACTGTTATTTCTTCATCTGTTGCTTTGGCAGCTACCGGCTTATTACGCTTCTTCCATTCTGCAGCATCCCCACCAGCTTCAGTAATTGCTTGTGCGATTCCATCTACAACGCCGTGACTTGAAATAGTTGCACCACTAACAGCATCAACATTTAAAGTTTGATTATCAACAATTTGCTTGGGCAAGCGGTTGAAGACTTCATCGGCAACGCCTTTAGTTTCGCCGGATGAATCAATTTCAATATTTTTGATCTTATCATCTTCGATAGTAACAGCCATTGGCATTGATTCTGAACCATGACCTTGTGCGCGTACTTGATATTTACCGTTCTTCATTATTTAACTTCCGCCTTTCTTTTTCTCTATATATTTAGAATAGCGTTTTCATGGCTCATAAATCAAATACTTATTTAACAATTGAAAAATAACAAAGTTGTTATTACGGTGAATTAAAAAGACCTATGTACTAAAATTTCAATAGTACATAGATTCTGTTAATCGTTTATCTTAAGCTAATTTTTCTTTGTTTTACAAAAATACCATACACAATCAGTGCGATCCAACCCAAAATACTGATCACTAGCAATACTTTAAACCAAATCGGCGTCATAAACTGCAAACTAGCGGCATTCTTGCCTTTCCTTGCTTTGATAATTGGCTGCGTAATAGTATTTTGCTTCATCTTAGTTTGGACCTCCCCATTCAAAGTTAAGCGAGATTGATGATACATCACAATTGGCAAAGTTTTCATCTTTGCTTTTTTACTATGCCAAGTAAGGATCAGCTTACTGCCTTGAACTTGGTAATGATAATGCTTAGCTTGATTCGAAATCCTCTTTTGATATGTCGCATTTGAAGCATGCTTAGTATATGGCATATAATCTGGCTCAGTATGGTTAATGGCCTCAAAGAGCTGATCATTATTGGTATAACGCAAAATGTGTTGCAACTTTTTGCGGTGTTTCGTAATTTTGCTGTAAGTTTGAATAATTACTACGTGATGTGGATCCAAGAATTCTAATGCTCTAGTTCTATTAGTCGTATAATTAGCAGCAAAGTTTTGAGCAAATGCTGAAACTAATCCAATAATCACCAACATGTTAACTAACTTGATATTTTTCTTCATCAAATTAGTCATTGAAATTCCTATTTCCAGTAAAAGCAATGGCCATGCACCCACTGTTAATCGGTAAGGAAACTGCAGTGAAGAAGTTAACTTAGGAAAAACTGCTTGGATCTTAGCCCATGGCATCAGATACGATGAAATCAACAAGATGAATAATCCAACAAAGGTAGTCAACGTATTAACAACCGATTCTCGCAAATGCGTCAATACATAGATCAGTTGAAAGACAAGAAGTAAAATCAGCGAGAATAAAAGAAACCCATGAATATTAGTGAATTTCTTATACTTGATGACATGATAATACAAGTTATATCTATTGGGCATTGAAATCTTATTATTCCAAAATAAGACTAACAACGCGCCCCAGATATTAGCTGTTAATACCAGCGTTGTGCCAACTGCCTTGAAGAAATCAATAATCATCTGCTTCTTTTCAGCAGTTTTAACTAGAGCATAAATGGCAAAAGGGACAAAGGTACAAGCTATGAAAATAGTCAATAGCTAGTGTACTTGAGCAATCAATGCCATGATTAAAGCTAAACTCAACCAATGAATTGGTCGTTTTTTATCTTCAATCATATAAAGTACTTGCATCATAGCATACGGAGCAAGTGCTGCACTCCACGCCATAAAGTTGAAACGCAGAATTCCCGCAACAATCCCAAATTGCAAATACAATATAGCAAGTAAAATGGCGATAACTTCATTGACCTTTGCCTTCAAAGCCAATCGATACATTCCAATTCCGGCGATTAAAAATACGATAAAAATTACTAGAATCTGGAAAGTCAACTACCCTAGACTGAAGTCTAGGGCTTAGTGGCTCGTTAGCTTACGCTAAC
>NZ_PCYT01000119.1:0-1882 GCF_002553735.1 Lactobacillus sp. UMNPBX17 | reverse complement strand
TCTTTGAGGTACTACCCTCAAAACTAAACAAAGTTTCTCAGTGTGCTTCCGCTTGCTTAAGTGACTTCTCTTAGTATCTCTACTCTCCATCACTCTCGCTTCCTTAGAAAGGAGGTGATCCAGCCGCAGGTTCTCCTACGGCTACCTTGTTACGACTTCACCCCAGTCATCTGCCCTGCCTTAGACGGCTCCTTCCCGAAGGTTAGGCCACCGGCTTTGGGCATTGCAGACTTCCATGGTGTGACGGGCGGTGTGTACAAGGCCCGGGAACGTATTCACCGCGGCGTGCTGATCCGCGATTACTAGCGATTCCAGCTTCGTGCAGTCGAGTTGCAGACTGCAGTCCGAACTGAGAACAGCTTTCAGAGATTCGCTTGCCTTCGCAGGCTCGCTTCTCGTTGTACTGCCCATTGTAGCACGTGTGTAGCCCAGGTCATAAGGGGCATGATGACTTGACGTCATCCCCACCTTCCTCCGGTTTGTCACCGGCAGTCTCATTAGAGTGCCCAACTTAATGCTGGCAACTAATAACAAGGGTTGCGCTCGTTGCGGGACTTAACCCAACATCTCACGACACGAGCTGACGACAGCCATGCACCACCTGTCTTAGCGTCCCCGAAGGGAACTCCTAATCTCTTAGGATGGCACTAGATGTCAAGACCTGGTAAGGTTCTTCGCGTTGCGTCGAATTAAACCACATGCTCCACCGCTTGTGCGGGCCCCCGTCAATTCCTTTGAGTTTCAACCTTGCGGTCGTACTCCCCAGGCGGAGTGCTTAATGCGTTAGCTGCAGCACTGAGAGGCGGAAACCTCCCAACACTTAGCACTCATCGTTTACGGCATGGACTACCAGGGTATCTAATCCTGTTCGCTACCCATGCTTTCGAGCCTCAGCGTCAGTTGCAGACCAGAGAGCCGCCTTCGCCACTGGTGTTCTTCCATATATCTACGCATTCCACCGCTACACATGGAGTTCCACTCTCCTCTTCTGCACTCAAGAAAAACAGTTTCCGATGCAGTTCCTCGGTTAAGCCGAGGGCTTTCACATCAGACTTATTTTTCCGCCTGCGCTCGCTTTACGCCCAATAAATCCGGACAACGCTTGCCACCTACGTATTACCGCGGCTGCTGGCACGTAGTTAGCCGTGACTTTCTGGTTGATTACCGTCAAATAAAGGCCAGTTACTACCTCTATCCTTCTTCACCAACAACAGAGCTTTACGATCCGAAAACCTTCTTCACTCACGCGGCGTTGCTCCATCAGACTTGCGTCCATTGTGGAAGATTCCCTACTGCTGCCTCCCGTAGGAGTTTGGGCCGTGTCTCAGTCCCAATGTGGCCGATCAGTCTCTCAACTCGGCTATGCATCATCGCCTTGGTAAGCCGTTACCTTACCAACTAGCTAATGCACCGCGGGGCCATCCCATAGCGACAGCTTACGCCGCCTTTTATAAGCTGATCATGCGATCTGCTTTCTTATCCGGTATTAGCACCTGTTTCCAAGTGGTATCCCAGACTATGGGGCAGGTTCCCCACGTGTTACTCACCCATCCGCCGCTCGCGTCCCCAGCGTCATTACCGAAGTAAATCTGCTGGTTCTGCTCGCTCGACTTGCATGTATTAGGCACGCCGCCAGCGTTCGTCCTGAGCCAGGATCAAACTCTCATTTTGAAATTTAAGTTTGAATGATTGCTCATTCGATTATTTAAGATCTTTGTCTCAAATTTATTGCTTGCGAATTGACTTCGCTTCTTGTTTGGGTTTTACACCCGCACACTTTTAGCGAAACTTTGTTCAGTTTTCAAAGTACTACCTCCGTCTGGTTGAACCAGACGGCTTTTATATTTTATCAAATCTCAAATCCTTTGTCAAGAACTTTTTT
>NZ_PCYT01000118.1:0-1937 GCF_002553735.1 Lactobacillus sp. UMNPBX17 | reverse complement strand
AATAGAGTAGAGGGAGTTTAATTCTCGCCCCTCTCATTGCACCGGACGTACGGTTCCGTATCCGGCGCTACATTTGTAATTCTTTACGAGATATATAATATTCTAGCGGATCGACCAATCCTGGGCGATCTGCTTTCTTTATCCCTAAGACTTGGGGACTGAGCAGGAAATTTACGACTTGTCCTGCACTGCGCTTATACCATCCTAATCGCGCATTGGCTACTTTGCGGATATCTTCGTCGCTAAAGTTGCACTTTAGCGCCTTGTTTATTCGCATCAGGTTGGTATATATTCTTTTGGAGCGCTTCCATTGCTTAATGATTACTACTCGTATCTTATGGCGCATCCATTGACTGAATTTAAACAGAAAGTGTTTCATATCGCCAATTTTGAAGTAGTTGATCCAGCCTCTGACTACTTGATTTATCTTAGTAAAAACCACTGATAAGGGCTGGGCAGCTGCTTTACGGCGACTCAACAGTTCTCTAATCTTGTCGTAGAGCTTGGCTTTGCGGTCGTCTCCTGGCTTTGTCTGCCAGCGTTCGCCGTTTTTCCAGAAGGTAAATCCTAGAAAATTGCTCTTGGTTGGTCGCACGACTTTAGTTTTAGTTGCGTTGACCTTTAAGAACAGTTTCCTTTCTAGCCATGACGAGATTGACTTCATGACCCGATCAGCCGACTTTTTGCTTTTAACGAAGATATTGCAGTCATCGGCATAGCGCACGAAGTGCACGCCTCTTTGTTCTAATTCCTTATCCATTTTATCTAAATAGATATTCGATAGAATCGGCGAAAGAGGTCCGCCTTGTGGCACGCCAAGCTTATTGGGCTTAACCAAGCCATCTTCCATGATTCCGGCTTTTAGGAATGCCCGGATCAAGTGGAGGGTGGTTTTGTCGTTTACCTGCTCTCTGATTATTGAAATTAATTTATCATGATTGACCGTGTCAAAGTATTTCTCAATGTCTAAATCAATTACCCATTGGTAGCCTTCATCTAGGTATTCCAAGACTTGCTCTATGGCATCGTGAGCACTGCGTTTTGGTCTAAAGCCATAGCTATGGTCGCTGAAGCGGGGATCATATATCTTCATCAAGACTTGGGCGATTGCCTGTTGGATTACCCGATCCACGACGGTTGGGATTCCCAGCGGACGCTTCTTGCCATTGGCTTTAGGTATGTAGACTCTACGTACGGCTTGCGGACGATATTTCATTTTCATGATCGAATCCTTGATTTCCGCTTGGTGCTTCTTAAAGTAGCCGTCAAGCTCATCGACCGTTTTATTGTCCACTCCAGGAGCGCCCTTATTGATTTTGACTCTGTGAATTGCTTCTTTGAGATTGCCTTGGCTTAAAATCTGCTCTATCAATTCCATCTCGTGATATCTCCATTTCTATTTGTAAATCTATTCGGAATCGTCCCAATTGCTTTCACCATCAAAGAGTTACGTTCTCTTTGTGCTAGGCTATCCTCTTATTCGGACTGTCTGAACATTGCTTATAGCAGGATATTCTCTTACAAACATTAGGTCCTTCGCATCCAGCTCTATTACAGAGCCTTTATCGCTACTATGACCTCAGCTGACTTCTCGTGGCTAACCTTTTTCGACCAGGCTTACGATCGCTGTTATTAAAGCTTGCTCGGCTTGCCTGTCCACGAGATCTCTCGGGGTAAGACATTCATCTCTTATTTTCCACTGCCTCCTGGTTTACCGTCTTGGTTTTACGGTTGTCTTTTGGACTTCGACTTGTCTTGCAGTCTTATCCACCATTTGGCCTGACCAGATTTCTGTACGTAGGCTCGGAAAACTCGCTAGCCACTTCCTTCACCCATAGCGTCACCGCTATCAGCTTGTGGTTCACTACACTTGGCGACAACTACCCGTGGTCTAGACTTTCACTAGACTAGATGAAATGTCATGCCCGACACACAAG
>NZ_PCYT01000117.1:0-1944 GCF_002553735.1 Lactobacillus sp. UMNPBX17 | reverse complement strand
TAGGTTCATCTAATAATAATAATTTAGGATTTCCTAGAAGTGCACGTGCAATGTGCATTCTTTGTTTCATTCCTTTAGAGAAAAATTGTACCTTTTTATTCATGTCATTACTTAAACTAACTAAATCAAGTACACGTTCTATTTCCGCTTTTTGCTTACGATAAGGTATTTTAGCCAAATCTGCAAAATATGAGAGATTCTGTTTAGCTGTAGCTCGACCGTAAAAGCCCAAGTCCCCACCAAAGGAAACTCCAATATTATCACGTAACCTGGTCTTAATAATATTCTGACCACCGACAATCACTGAGCCAGATGTGGGTAATAAATAACCGCCTACAATAGAGACAATAGTAGTTTTACCAGCACCGTTGGGGCCCAATAAGGCAGCAATTTCACCTTTTTTAATATTAAAAGAAACATCGTCTAACGCTACAAATTTTTTTCCATTGTCATGATATACTTTTCGTAAATTTTGAATAGAGAGATAATTTGTCATTTATTTTCTGCTTCCTATATTTTCCTTCTTAAAAGATTTATCTAAAATCAATTGCGCCTCAGCTTTAGCCTCTTCTTTCATGCCTAATTTTATATAGCAACTAATCAGCATTTCTCTAGAAGCTTTTACTCCATCGAAGTTTCCAATATCTGCATGTTCATTAAGAGCTTCTTTAGATGTCATCAATGCATCATGATAATTTTTTAATAAATATTGAGTATAAGCCAAAATACTACATGCTTCAGCAACGTAACCTTTAGAATAAATTCTTACATGCTCTAAATTATTAATTGCAATATGGTAAGCTAATTTATAATCATGTTTTTGAATTTCTAATTGAACTAAATTAATAGCTACTTGTCCCTTATATCGTTCCGCTTGGCTTTTTCCTTTTA
The DNA here is from genome assembly GCF_002553735.1 of Lactobacillus sp. UMNPBX17. Classification (NCBI taxonomy): domain Bacteria; kingdom Bacillati; phylum Bacillota; class Bacilli; order Lactobacillales; family Lactobacillaceae; genus Lactobacillus; species Lactobacillus sp. UMNPBX17. The sequence goes on along the minus strand of NZ_PCYT01000117.1, from coordinate 1,053 downwards.
TACTAGAACAAGTGGAAACATACTTATTAATTCTATCAGTTGCATTTACTAGTAGAGTTTTAGCCATTACTAATGAAAAACTATTTGGCTCCATTACAACTGCTAAACCCAACATATTATCGAATAATGCCATATACAGATCTTTATCTTTGGATCTAGGAATTTCTTTAGATATCAAAGTATATAGTAATTCTTGAGCGCCTTCATAATCATGAAATCTTTTAAGCTTAGTTATTATCAATCTATGGTAAGCTGTAATTACATGATTAATATCTCCTGCTCTCTGAATTGCCTTAGAAAAATATAAGTATGAATCTTTAGAGCCTTTACTTGCACATACAGTTCCACTATATATTAATGCATTATATGTTCCATGCTTTAGAATTTCACTTTTTCTTCTAGATACTATGTCAAAAACTGCATCAAAATTACCTGTTAACAAGATACAGGCATCCATAATATAAGGTAATAATCCTATCTCAGCTTGTAACATATCTGAAACCAGTTTATCGTATGATGGTATTTTTACATTTATTTTTTTAGTATTCCACTCCACAAATTCTCTAGGACTTGTTGTAAACCTCACACCTAAATCATTTAAAAAGAAAGGACTCCGTGAAGATCTGTCTCTTACCGAAGTCCCTTCTAATAATTTTTTAGATATGTTAAGTCGTTCGAGAAAAGCAGAATCTATTTTTTTATCAAATTTAGGAATTGATAAAATTTGATTTATAAAATCTTCTAAATACATCTTTTCTCCCTTAACTATCATTAAGCACCATGATTCCAAGTTTGCATTGGACCAGCAAGCATTACTTTAGCACCTTTCCTTAAGAACAATTATATTATCATTCATATTTATGCTCTCGACTTATTAGTTTCGTCACACGAAACTATATTTTCCAAGATATTACTCTATTGCCGTATCCCCACATAATAAGTTGATCTTTTATTTGTTTTGCTTTCATCTTATTTCCTTCAAACATATACTTAAAGAAGAAACCTGCAATTCTATAAAACATATAGTGACTTCTACAATCCAACTTTTCTAAA
>NZ_PCYT01000116.1:0-2025 GCF_002553735.1 Lactobacillus sp. UMNPBX17 | reverse complement strand
GTATTGCTTTTCTTTATAATCATTGGAGATAATCTTGAGAAGCTTACTATAAATCGAAATATAATTACTTCTAGTTTGGTCATATTAGTCATAAATATAAATAATCTAATTGAAAATCTTAAAAAATATACATATGAGATGAAAGCCAATCCTTATCCGATTAGTTTGGATGGGGTTTCAGAAATGGACGAAGATAATAGTAAAACTTTCAAAACATTAGCACAGAAGAAAGTAGGAGAGAAAGAATACAGAATTTTGAAAAATACCTTTTATCATAGTAAATATTTTGGTGAGCCAAATGTAATGGAAAACAGATATTTTGTTGTACGTGTAGAACACTCACTAATAAATGTTGTTAATCAATCTAATAATTGGGACGAGATTAGGTTTAGCTATGAGCAATTAATTTCTGATAAAGGAAAATAAAAGCATATTTAAGGGCTGGTATAGTTTATAGGAATAATTAGTTAAAGGAAAATAATGATGAGTGATTATAAAAGTATATTGTTCTTTAATAAGAATAAGCGTTATTTAGAATTAACAGAAGAAGATGAGATAAAAGATTTTTTAAATACTCATATAGCAGAGTATGATTCAGATATAGATTTGGACAAAACTAGTGTTGAAGACTTACGTAGAGTCTATGCTAATTTCGTTAAAAGCGATGTTACCAATTTTATACCAAATAGAATTGACAATATTGTACTATTTTTAGGTGCGGGAGCGTCGGTTGTAAGTGGTAATCCTTCTTACGGAAAGACGATGAAAGATCTAAATAAAAAGTGTTTTTCTGCTATAAAGAATAAAAGCTATTGGAAAAATTGGAATGTAAAAAAGTTAGAAAATATATTAAATTTACCACTAAAAGATGTTCAGGATATTGACCTAGAGAAATTGATATCTTATATGAATTTATATATTAAGTTAAATTTTAAAGAAAAAACTAGCCACAATTCTAATTTTTATAGAATTAAAGAGATTAGAGATCAAATTTATGAGACTATCAAAGTTAATGTTAGTTATAACTATGATAATACCAAGATGAATCATATAGCTGTAATTAATGATCTTAATGATAGACTATCACATGAATCCAAATTAAATATTATAACTACTAATTATGATTTAATGGTTGAAGAGGCCTGCATTAGATGGCTATACAATATTTGATGGATTTACTTTTGAACGTAATCCTATCTTTGATGCAGATATGTTTAATTGGAATTTAGTGAAGTCAGTGCCTAATTTAAATACCAAAGAAAATATTTATAGAAAAAAGGTTATGAATTTGTTGAAAATACATGGCTCAATTGATTGGTTTAGGGGTGATGACCAAAAGATTCATAGAGGGATGACTAGTAATAAGAAACCGCTAATGATCTTCCCAAGTTCTAATAAATATATGCAGAGCTACGAAGACCCATATTTTGAGTTGTTTACAGAATTTCAATCTTTACTTAGGCGTTCTAATACTTTATTAATTACTTCTGGTTTTAGTTTTGCAGATAATCATATTGCTCAAATGATAATGGACGCTCTTAGAAATAATGAATCTTTAAGATGTTTAGTAACGGATTATGATATTGGAAAAATAAAGGATAGGGAGACATATTATAAAGAGAAAGAGAATGATAATTGGAAGAAATTGAGAGAAATGGCAAGTAATACTAAATCTATAGTCTTCTTAAAAGCAACAATGAATGATAAGGAACATGGATTAGATTATTATTTAGGGTAACAATATGAGTCTTATAGATAACTTTTTTCACAATAAATTGAACGATAAAGCTGAAGAAAAAAATAATTTTTATTTAGGTAAGGTTTCTTCTGTATATGGTTCAACTTTTACTTTTCAAACTGAGAATATGGATCTAATTAAGTACAGATTTAATGATGAAAGTGTATTTATTCCAGGTACTATAAATTATTTTGTATTAGTTGAAAGTGACCAAGGAGTATTTATTGGCCAGGTTTATAAATCAGAAATAAAAAATAATGGTTCTGTACATTCAGCGTTACTTAATG
>NZ_PCYT01000115.1:0-2116 GCF_002553735.1 Lactobacillus sp. UMNPBX17 | reverse complement strand
TGTTTTTGTGGTTATTAACATTCTATCAAACAGGTCCAAATGGACTTTTTATTTTGTATCAAGTGTTCAATTTAATTTTACAATCGGCGTAAAATTAAAATTAGTAAATATATTATATAACGTGTGGTGCTAGTTAAATCGTTTTAGTTAATAAAAAAGTCCAATCGGACTAGACTCAAGTTGTAGTATCAAAAAGAAAAGAGTCTGATCTGATTGAACTGCCTTAAGCTTAAGCGTTTTAGCCACCCTAAGACAAGTTAGTTTTAAAGATTTAGTGATAATTTGTCGGCACTGGTATCGTTTGTATGCACCGGCTGAGTTTACTCATCGGCGAAATATTGATCAAATTAAAACTACGGACAGTCTGATTTTGGCTTTACTTATCTGGCAAGCTAAGACAGGAATTGAATCACAAAAAAGATTCTGTGAATGTTTCAATTGTTTATCACACTCACGTTTTAATCGGCGTTCACATTGCAATTGATTTATCAAATACGGCAAGAAATGAATAAAAAGGTTGACCTGAATGGACAATTCTTGATCATTGACAGCTTTCCGGTACCTGTTTGCCAACCAATTCGAAACTATCGTGCTAAAATTTTTCGCGGTTATGCCAACATTGGTTATAAGGCCACCAAGAAAATTTACTTCTATGGTTTCAAAGTTCATGCCATTGTTAGCGATGACAGTTACATTCTTGATTATGTCGTAACAAAGGCATCAGTTCATGATGCCAGGGAGACAGTTGAACTGATGGAAAATACCCATCCATCTAATTACTATCTTCTTGGCGACGAAGGCTATTTAGGCAAAGAACTGCATCAACAGCTAAAACAAATGGGTTACGAACTTTGGACACCATATCGTAAAAATATGACAGGAGCTAAAAAGCACAATGATCATCAACTGATGGCTATTCGCAGAACAATTGAAAGCGACTTTTCGCTTCTGACCTATTACAATGCCGAGAACAATCGAGCACGTAGTCTGATAGGCTTTCAAAGCCGGTTGGAAATTGCAATTTTAGCTTATAATTTGGCTTATTGTCTAGAACGATTTAACTAGCACCACGCGTATTAAATATGCGTTGTTAGACAAAGCAGGCAACATTATTAAAAAAGACAGAGTTCCTTCGACTCAAGATGAAAATGAATTCTTAAAGAAAATTGATCAAATTGTTGATAGTTTTGAAAATCTTAAAGGTATTGCCTTCTGTGCTCCTGGTCAAGTTTTAAATAATATTATTCATTTTGGTGGTTCTCTTACATTTTTAGATGGGATGAATTTCCCAGCTAGATATGAAAAATTGAATATTCCTATTGCTGTGATTAATGATGGGAAAGCAAGTGTACTAGATGAAAGTTGGTTAGGTAACTTAAAAGGAATAGATAATTGTGCTTCTCTAACATTAGGTACTGGAATTGGTGGTGGTTGTATTATAAATGGTCGCCTTATTTCAGGAACTCATGCACAGGCTAGTGAATTGAGTTTCATGAGATTTGATCCCTCTCCAACCGCTCATGAAATTGCTGGGTTTACGTATTCGGCTGTTCAGATGATAAGAGATGTTAATACTGTCGCTGGAAATCCTGATATTAAGGATGGTGTTGCTGCATTTAAAGTAATTCAAAGTGGCAATAAAGAAGCAATTCAACGATTTAATAAATTCTGTGCTGGTGTTGCTACAATTATCTTTGATATGCAAACAGTCATTGATCTGCAAAAATATACAATTGGTGGTGGTATTTCTGCACAGTCAATTGTGATTGATACCATAAATCAAGCATATGACCAGGTTTATAAGAATAACAGTCTAATTAGTCAAACACTTACTAAACCCGAGATCTGTGCTACTAAATTTAGAAATGATGCTAATCTTTATGGAGCTTTATATAATCTGTTGCTCCAAGAAAATAATGAACAGATTTAAATATTTCTCCCTCTAATATAGAAGTATCCACATGCAGAATTGCTGTGGATTATTTTTATATTTAAATTCTATAGATACTATGTAAGCGTCAAATGTAAGCGTCAAATAACCGGGTATCTGTTTTAGCCTTCATTTTTCAGGTATTCTAATCTCATCAATTTAATGGAGGTTAAGAATATGATCGAA
>NZ_PCYT01000114.1:0-2133 GCF_002553735.1 Lactobacillus sp. UMNPBX17 | reverse complement strand
GTCCAGATGGACTTTTTATTTTTCTAAAGTGTTCAATTTGATTTTACAATCGGCGTTTAAAAAAGAATGTATAAATCGAATAGAGAAATTTATGGGGAAGAAAAGACCTGCGGTATTTAAATATAATGATGTTACAGCTATAACATTAATGGTAAACGATAATATTTCTGATCATAAATACCAAGTTAATGTTGAAGAATTAACACCCAACAAAAGAAAAACAGCTAATCAGCTATTAAGTAAAGAACGATTAAGAGAAATAACTCAATTGAAAGCAGTTAACCCTGACCCTAACTTTATTGTACGAGAGCTAGTAAGAGAAGTGTTCTATAAAGATTTTAGAGAAGTATATGCAGATACAACTAAAAAAACAGAAATTGGAAATTTAGAATATGAAGCCTTTTCTAATTATGAAGATACTAAAGATGATTTAAAATTTGATGGAAAATATACATCACATAATTTATTTCTTAGAACTACCCAAAAAAATCTAATGACATCACAACTTTTTCCAGGAGGTCCTATATATAATCATGGCTGTTATGTGTATATGACAGGACAGAATATTAATAAAGATATTCGAATTTCTTGGAAAGAAGATTAATATGGAGCCAAGTTTAATATTACAGGCTGAATATGCATCTATAATTATTAGTTTGATAAAAAGACCATATCGGGTAAACTCAATAACTAAATTGATATTTATGTCTTTTGGTGTAAAACATGCATCAATTAGAAAATATAGTAATCGAAAGATGGATTTTATTAAAACTTTTTTATCATCTTTAAGTATAAAATTAACTTCGCATCCTGAAGAACTAAAAGCAATATTAGATGTGATCTATATCCTAGAAACTGAAGGATGGATAAGTGTTGAAGGTGATACTATTAAAGTTAAAAAACAGCTTCCAGATAATGCTAGTAAGAATAAATTTTTGATTAACATTGAAAAGAAAACAATAAATCACTTAGCAGAGATTAGTAATTTAAATACTAAGTCATTTTTAGAGGAAGTATTGCAGTATGTTTAGGATTCGTAAATTGCAATTATGGGATGAAGATCAAGTAAAAGAATATGAGCTTAGTGATATTACATATATATATGGGCCAAATTCAGTAGGTAAGACTTTGTTCGCGGAATGTATTGATTTTATTTTAGGTACTACAGACAAGGATCTACCAAATAAAGATGGGATGGAGAACATTACCGCGGTAGGAGCATATGTATCAAATAAGAATTTAAATTTATATATTAAACGTGATACTGATTCAAAGTTTTATTATAAACGTGCCGAAGGAGATATATATAATTTAGTTTCAAGGGAAAGTTATATTGAAGAAATAAGTAAAATTATTCTACCCCAAGTGGGAGATAACAAGCAGCTAAAGGTATATCAAAATGTTTTTGAAGAAAGTCCTACTTTTAGAGCTTTTACGTTTTTGAATTTTATATCTGAAAGTCATCAAGGAGACTTAGGACAAATTTTTACTAAAGGTGATGAAATAAAAAACGTAATCAGGATTAGAAAAATAATGACGTTCTTTTTTAACTACAAAAATATTGAGGAAATTTCTAAGAAACAAGAAGAATTGAATCAAAATCAAAAAGAATATGATTTGCTTTCTAAAAAACAGGCTCAATACCAATATCTTTTGAATAAAATTAAAATTGGATTTCAAAATTTAAATTTAGAGTTTACAGGAAACATTGATTTAGATAAAAATACGTTGCAAGCATATAAAAATGATTTTAATCGTAAACAGCCTAAAAACTCCGGTGATTTAATCTACTTATCACGAGCATCATTCTCATTAGCAGAAGAACTAAAGCAATATGATTTTTTGCTTCAGCAATCAAAAAAAGCAAAAAGTCGAAAAAACAATGATGAAGCTTTACTCAAATTGCTAGAGGCACTTATTATTGAAAACCCTAAAAATTCAAAATATTTAAAATCTGTTCAAGCTGAAATAAAGAGCATACAAAAAGAAAAAGCTATATTGTCTTTGGCCAATTATGATATTGCTATTCAAAAAATTCAAAAAGAAAAAAGAAAGATTGATTCCCAAATAAAAACAATAAAATCATCAACTCATGACTTAGATTTTGATAAAGCAAATCAACAAATATTAATC
>NZ_PCYT01000113.1:0-2169 GCF_002553735.1 Lactobacillus sp. UMNPBX17 | reverse complement strand
TGCTAACTTCCCAGAGCAATCAAACTCAAGTCCTCTGAGAAAGTGCCCTAAACCCGCAAAAATACTGTATTTTTAGCACATCTTTGCTTGCATTGATGTGCTTTTCTATGTTATAATTTGAGTATGATATCATACTCAACAAAGGAGGCCATCATGTACTACAACTGCCTGGTTAATATTCCTAAGAATACTGGTAAAATTTCCAGAAATAAACGGGGTAAGACTACCTACATCGAATACACTTATGCTAGAGAGTACCTTCCCGAGAAGAAATACAACGTCGCCAGAAGAACGACCATTGGGAAAGCTGACCCTGATCATCCGGGAATGATGTTCCCTAACCCCAACTTCGAAAAATTCTTCCCTGATGTTGAGATTCCCGCCGAAGGAACGGCGGCTGAACCGGTCAATGAATCCAGAAGCAGCTGTATCCGAATTGGTGCCTTCTCCGTAGTCAGACGAATTATTGAAGACTACAAGCTCGCTGAACACTTGAAGCGCTGGGATGATCGGGGGAAAGGACTGCTCCTTGACCTGGCCGCGTACTCAGTTATCGCAGAAAGCAACGTGGCTCAGCACTTCCCGGATTATGCCTACAACCATCCATTGATGACGCCACAGAACAAGATCTACAGTGACTCTACAATCTCGCGCTTCATTCGCGAGATCGATGACAATGACAGGGTCGACTTCTTGAACAGCTGGAACGCCACCCACGACAAGAACGAGAAAATCTACGTTTCCTATGACTCCACCAACAAGAACTGCAAGGCTGGAGATATTGAGATGGCGGAATACGGTCACCCTAAGAATGACGTTGGCGCGCCAATCATTAACTACTCGATTGCTTACGATATGACCAATGAGAAGCCCCTGCTTTACGAGAGCTACCCGGGCAGTATCGTGGATGTCTCGCAGCTGAAATACATGCTGGAGAAGATTCGCGGCTACGGCTATAAGAAGATAGGTTTCATCCTTGATCGTGGATACTTCAGTAAGGCTAACATCCAATTCATGGACTCGTGCGACTATGATTTCGTGATGATGGTTAAAGGCAGGGCCTCCTTTGTACACGGCTTGATCATGGAGCACACGGGCGAATTCGAATCAAAGAGAGCCTGCTCCATCAAGGCTTACCGGACTTATGGCATGACGGTTAAAGCCAAGCTGTACGCGGATGACGACACTGACCGCTATTTCCACATCTACTACAAGGCCAAGAAGCAGGCTAGCGAGCGGGCTAGACTGGAAGCTGATCTGGACAGAATGGAAGCCGAGATGGACAAGATAAAAGGCAGAGAATACAAGCTTCCAAAGCGATACGAGCACTACTTCAAGCTCACCTACCACAAAGACAAGTTCTATGGCTACAAGGAACGGGAAGATGTAATCGAGCGAGAGCTGCAGCTGTGCGGCTATTTCGCGATCGTGACCTCCGAAAAGATGACAGCCTCTGAAGCCTTGAACCTTTACAAGAGCCGCGATATCTCAGAGAAGCTGTTTGGCAGTGATAAGACCTTCCTTGGCAATCGCTCATTCAGAGTCGCAAGCAGTCAAGCAGCCGAAGCCAAGATCTTCATTCAATTCATCGCTTTGATAATCCGTGCAAGAATCTACACGCTTTTGAGAAAGCGCAAAGCCGAAATGCCGGGCAAGCCTAACTACCTGAGCGTACCTTCGGCATTGAAAGAGCTCGAAAAGATTGAGCTGATACGCCAGCCGAATGGCAACTATAAGCTCGATCACGCAGTCACGGCTACCCAGAAAGTAATACTAGGCGCCTTTGGACTGGACGAAGAATGGATCAAGGCGCAGGCAAGACTGATTGGAAAAGACATTCAGAACGCCGCAATGCCAGAAGAACAGAAAGACGATGACGAAGATGCCGAGAACGAAGAGTATTAAGACAATTGAAGCCGAGATCTCCCAAACAGAAGAACAACTCCAGCGCCTTAAAGAGCGCTGCGATAAAGCGTCACGGAAGCTTGATGCTCTCTATGAACTCAAGAAGCACCGGGAGCAGGAGGAATTACTAAAAGCTATTGATAAAAGTACCCGAACCAAAGCTGAGATCCTCGCGTTTCTGGAAAGTCATGCATAAAAGAAATACGGCTGGCAGAAAATCTGTCAGCCGTATGGTTTGAGTTGTAAAATCCTGGGAAATTAGCA
>NZ_PCYT01000112.1:0-2229 GCF_002553735.1 Lactobacillus sp. UMNPBX17 | reverse complement strand
TAACCATACTATTGCTGATTTTAAGATGAATAAAGACAAAGGCGGAGCTTGGGTTGATATTTTTCCTTTAAATAATGTTCCAGCAAATAGTAAATTGTATTTAAAATATATAAGAAAGCTAAGACTCTACTACAGACTTTTATTTATTGGAAATCGTAGATTTAAAGAAAACAAAATTAAAAGTGGAATTAGATCTCTGATTTATTTAGATAGAAATAGAATGAGAGATAAAATGATAAAATCTATTGATAAATTAGATGAGCTACCCGCTACAAATTACTTAAGCGAAACTATTGGAAATTGTATGTGCGATACTTCAAAAGAAGTTTTTAGAAAAAAAATTCCTGTTGAATGGTTTGATAATCTAGCTGAATTAGAATTCGAAGGGCACAAATTTTGTGCAATAAGTGAGTACGAGAAGTATTTAACAATGCAATATGGGGATTGGAGAAAATTGCCATCTCTTGAAGATAGAGTCAATAGTCATGCATTTGATTTATTTAGAAAATAATGGAGAAGGAGATTTTATGAATTATTTAGTAGTTGGATCAGGTTTGTTTGGAGCAGTATTTGCTCATGAAGCAGCAAAACGTGGTAATAAAGTTACCGTAGTTGAACAAAGAGATAATGTAGCAGGTAATATTTATACTAAAGAAGTTGATGGCATTCAAGTTCATCAATACGGAGCTCATATTTTCCATACATCAAATAAAGAAGTTTGGGACTATGTACAACAATTTGCTGAATTTAATCGTTATACTAACAGTCCTGTGGCAAATTATTACGGTAAGATGTACAATTTACCATTTAATATGAATACTTTTAGTGAAATGTGGGGAGTAAGAACTCCACAAGAAGCTATGGATAAAATTAACGAACAACGTCAAGAAATGGCTGGTAAAGAACCACAAAATCTTGAAGAACAAGCAATTTCCTTAATTGGTCGTGATATTTACGAAAAACTAATTAAGGGATATACAGAAAAACAATGGGGCAGAAAAGCTACAGAATTGCCAGCATTTATTATTAAAAGACTTCCAGTTCGTTTAACTTATGATAATAATTACTTTAATGATAATTATCAAGGAATTCCTAAAGGTGGTTACACCCAAATAGTAGAAAAAATGCTTAATAATGAAAACATTGAAGTTGAGTTAAATACTGATTTCTTTGATAAAAAGGATGAATATTTAAAGAACTTTGATAAGATTGTCTACACTGGCATGATTGATAAGTTCTTTAATTATAAGTTAGGCGAACTTGAATATCGTTCTCTTCGTTTTGAGACTGAAGAAAAAGATGTAGATAATTATCAAGGTAATGCAGTAATTAACTATACTGATGCAGAGACTCCATATACACGTGTAATTGAACACAAGCATTTTGAATTTGGTAAGGGTGATAAAGACAAGACTATTATCACTCGTGAATATCCTGCTGATTGGAAACGTGGAGATGAACCATATTACCCAGTTAACAATGAAAGAAATAATACTTTGTATGAACAATACAGAGACTTAGCTGAAAAAGAAAGCGATAAAGTCATTTTTGGCGGTCGTTTAGGTCAATACAAGTACTATAATATGGATCAAGTAATTGCAGCTGCTTTAGATAGTGTAAGTAAAGAGTTTAACAAAAATTAAGATGGTCACAAATAAGGAAAAAGTATCAATAATAGTCCCAATATATAATGCAGAAAAATATTTAGAAGAGTGTATTGCCTCTATTACCAATCAAACTTATAAGAATTTGCAAATTATTCTTGTAAATGATGGTTCAAAAGATAAAAGTTGGGAGTTATGTGAAAAGATAAAAGATACTGACAATAGAATTAGCATAACTACTCAATCTAATTCAGGTGTTTCAGTAGCACGAAATAGAGGATTAGAATTAGCTAATGGTGAATGGATTATGTTTGTAGATCCAGATGATATATTAGATAAAAAAATTGTTGAAGATTTGTTAGTTAATGTTTCTTCCAAAATTGATATTGTTGCGAGTGGTTGCTATGGATTTGATGGTAACTATAAAAAGAAAGATAGCTTTTTTGAAGGTGATCGACTTTTTAACTCAGATAAAACTGATCTTTATCTTCAGCTTATGGATGCTACACATGGTCAAAGCGATGATTTTGTAACGGCTATTGGTGTGCCTTGGGGCAAATTGTATAGACATATTTTTCTTAAAAAGTACAATCTTAAATTTGATCCTAAATTAAGGCGAATGCAA
>NZ_PCYT01000111.1:0-2267 GCF_002553735.1 Lactobacillus sp. UMNPBX17 | reverse complement strand
AATGTTAGAAAATATTGGTTAAATATATCCACTTTATTTTATTTGAATACATTTTCCTATCTTATCTTCGTTTATTAATATCTGCTTTCAACCTTTTTAGCACACTCCCAAACTTTTGCTAGCTTAGAAACTATAAGGACAACTTTACAAAAGCGTCAACCGATAAACTTGGATAAGATTTATATTTCCTTTGCTAAGTAGTGCCCTAAAACTTAGGACTCCATTTAACTGGACGTAACACTACGCCCGCTATCTCGTCATTCACTTGGAAATTCGAGAATACTTTTCTAATTATTTGCAAAGCTCCGTTAATATCCGCATTGATTAAGCGGTCATCATTAGCTTTAAACAAACCACGTTTAATTCGTCTGTTAACAGGGCTTTTACCTTGTCGCTTTCTGCTTTTATTGCCGTTTTCCCAACAAGGCTGTTCATGATCTAAACTACTAGTTTGACTAGTGTAACTTTCGTTAGTTTGAATAACAGTAATTCCTGCTAAATTAGCCTTGTACTTAATCATGTCGATCATCACCTGGTGAGGAATCCCAATAAAGTTTTGATTATTTCTTTTCCCCATATTTGAACTTCTTTTCCATGATTTGTTCTTACCAATGACAATTGTGTTTGCCTCACAGTTTAACGCATAATCCACGATACGTTTAGATGCTTTGTGGGCAAATTGCCTAATTTTGTCATTGCGCCAAGCGGTAATTTTCTTCATGGCTTGGGTATCTTGATAGACAACTTTCTTACCTTGTTTGGTATTAATTATTCGTTCAAGCTGATGGTGTCTAGCTTGAAGCTGTCTTAATTCAGCACGCTTTTTATTATAATACTGGTTAACCGACTTAATTCCACGACCGTTAATGAGTAGTGGACGATTACCAGTGTTAGAAGCGCAAGCAAAAGCATTATCAATTCCAGGATCAATCCCAATATATTTACCGTTATCTGGTAAGTATTTAATTTCTTTATTGGCTTTATATGGAACAATTACTTTATAACCATTAGCGACAGGTTTAAAAGCAACGCGTCCAATTTTTTCAATATTAGGCGCAAGTTTTAGCTTTAAATCCAATTTTGGAACAATCAAATAGCCATCTTTAACTTTAGCGTTCTGATTAGTCACAAAGAAGGTATGGCGTTTGTCCCGTAAATAACGGGGCAATCTTGGTTTTCCGCTAAACTTACTAGGATTAGCTTTGTAGGCTTTCAGCGCTTTAAAGAATGCCTGCCAAACAGTTGTGACCTCTCTTAAAGTCTGTTGTGCCGATTGGACATAGCCTAAGCTATGATAAAGCATTAACTCACGCTTTTGATAACGCTCTTTAAATATTTGATCGAGTTGACTATAGCCTTTAATATATCTTTTCTTAAAGAAACCTTGTCTTAAGTCAAAAAGGGCACGGTTGTACAAATTGTGTGCTACTAAAGAATACTCATCAAGCTTCGGATTAGCTTTAATCAGATATTCACTGGCTAATTGCTCATATTGCAGATCATTTCTAGGAACTTGCTTATTCTTTTTTGCCATCTTTTTCACCGCCTTTCTGATTTAAGGTGCTTTCTATAAGCTTACGTTCCACTCGTCTATGAGAATATTCTCTCATAGAGAAGCAATGCAGTAGGCTGATAATTTCTTCAAACAGCTCTTCTTCATCAGTCTTAGGATTCAGCTCATTTGAGATAGTTTCAATCGCTGTCCCGTAGTTTTTAAACAAGTATTCAAATAGCTCAAACCCTACACGACTCAATCTATCTTGATGAGTAATGATTACTCTTTCAACTTTGCCTGCCAAAACTAAGTCTAATAATTTAAAGAACTGTTTTCGATTTTTAAAAGAGATGCCACTGGCAATATCTGAAAAGGAATTATCGACATGATAGCCTTTATTTTCAGCGAAATCACGTAATTCTTGCATTTGATTAGCTAAATCATGTTTTTGCTTATAAGTAGAAACACGACCATAGAGAATAGTCTGACGAGGAGTATGTTTATTTTTAAACAACCAAACCGAATCATCGTCAAACTCAAATTGACCTGTTGGCTTTTGAACAGCTTTAATAAAACCTTTTTCACGATAACGCTTCAAAGTTGAGCGGCTAATTTGAAGTATTTCCATTACTTGATTAGCTTTCATAGTTTCACCTCCTTAACTAATATTATATCATATGTATTCAATAAATAGGTGAAAAGAAAATAAAAAGATCATATTATTACATCAAGACTAATAATATGATCTAATTTAGTTAATTATTTCTTACTA
>NZ_PCYT01000110.1:0-2460 GCF_002553735.1 Lactobacillus sp. UMNPBX17 | reverse complement strand
AACCGTACGTCCGGTGCAATGAGAGGGGCGAGAATTAAACTCCCTCTACTCTATTATCTATTGTTTTTCATCTAAAAGTTCAGTACCCACAAGAAGATAATGAATACGAAGAACAGTACCCACATCATCGGGCTGATTTCCTTACCACGCTTAGCTGCAAGCATGCAGATTGGGTAAGAAATCATCCCCCATGACAAACCATCAGAAATTGAGTAGGTAAGTGGCATACCTAAAATAATAAGGAATGCAGGAACCGCAATTTCTAACTTGTTCCAGTGAATATGAGCAGTATTTTGTGCCATCAAGACACCAACGATAATCAAAGCTGGTGCAGTAACTTGACTAGTGAACACGCCCAAAAGTGGACTGAAGATCATTGAGATCAAGAAGAGGATTGCTACAAAGACGGCAGTCAAACCAGTTCTACCACCAACGGCAATACCGGCACTTGATTCAACGAACGCACCAACTGGTGAAGTACCAAGAACTGAACCGACAGCCATCGCACTTGAGTCAGCAGCTAAAGCTTTACCAACACGTGGCATCTTGTTGTTCTTCATAAAGCCGGCTTGTTGAGCCAAACCGATCAAAGTACCAGCAGTATCGAAGAAAGTAACAAGTAAGAAGGTTAAGACAACAACCCACATTTGAACGGAATTAATATCCTTAACGTGGAAGATAGCTTGACCAAAAGTTGGAGCCAAACTTGGGGCAGTTGAGATCACCTTGTGTGGCAATGCAATTTGACCAGTACAAATACCGAAAATAGCGGCCAAAACCATACCGATGAAGATCGCACCTGGAACGCCCAAAATCATCAAGATAACAGTTACAAGCAAACCAAAGATGGTGATCCAAACAAGTGGATCGTGAAGTGAGCCTAAGCCAACCAAAGTTGATTTATTTGCGACGATTAACTTACCGTTTTGTAAACCTAAGAAGGCAATGAACAAACCGATACCTGATGAGATAGCAAACTTCAAGTCAGCTGGAATTGAATCAATGATCTTCTCACGTAATTTGAACAGAGTGATCAAAATAAAGATGATTGATGCAACGAAAACGCTGGCTAAAGCAGTTTGCCATGAAACATGCATCCCCACACAAACGGTGTAAGCGAAGAATGCGTTAATACCAAGAGCAGGAGCTTCACCAATTGGGTAGTTAGCAACAATACCCATGATTGCAGTACCAAGCGCACTGGCTAAAGCAGTAGCAGTAAAGACGGCACCGGTGTTCATGCCACTGGCACCTAAAACGCTAGGGTTAACAAACAAAATGTATGACATACTGATGAAAGTAGTCAAACCAGCAATAAATTCGACTTTAATGCTGGTATTGTATTTATCTAGTTGAAAATATTTCCTAATAAAATTCATAAAACTCTCTCCAAAGAATTGTTCGTGTTTTTGCTCTTTGAAAGCAACTCTTATACTTTAGCATTCATGATTAAATTTGTAAACACGAATTATCATCAAGAGATCATACCGATTCATTATAATTTGCTGTACAGACATAGACTTTAAGCACCAAATTACTTTCATTATCAGTTTTTTAGCATTATTCTTAATTACATAGATTAAAGAGATTAGGGGTGAAAAAATGTCCGCAAAACTTATTTTTTCAGATATCGATGGCACATTAATTAACGATGAATTGAAGGTAACGCCTAAAACGCGTGATGCAATTAGGCATCAGATTATTGCTGGCAATATCTTTATACCAGCTTCAGCTCGCCTGCCTAAGGGAATTATGACAGCGGTAGGACAGATCCTGACAGTCTTTCCGATGATTGCCTATAATGGCGCATTAGCACTAGATGAAACAGGCAGAGCATTAATTACGCGTTTTTTTAATGCAAAAGAAGCAGCAGAAATTTGCCATTATGTTGAAAAGCAAAATAATGGCTCGGCTTGGAATATCTATAGCGGCTATGTGTGGTATTGCGCTAAAGAAAAGAGTCCGCTGGTTGAACATGAAGAGAAAATTGTCAATGTTAAGGCCACTCCGGTTACTGTTGATCAAATTGAGCAATTGCAGGGCGTACACAAAGCTTTGATCATGGGCAAACCAGAAGAACTTGATCGTATGCAAAAAGAATTGATTAAAAAATTCCCAGATTTGAGCTTTGTCAGATCCTCAAGAACACTACTAGAAGTCGTACTAAAAGGCGTAAGCAAGGCCAGTGCAGTAGCAATTTTAGCGAAAGAATACAAGGTACCACTAAAAGATTGCATTGCTTTAGGTGATAACTATAATGATGAAGAAATGCTGGAAGAAGTAGGTCATCCAATTTTAATGGGTAATGCACCCGCAGAATTAAAAGAGAAGATTGGCTTAGATCATGTGACGCTCGATAATAATCATGATGGAATTGCTGAAGCGTTGGCAAAATTTGAATAAAGAAAGTGTCTGGGAAAAAACTAACTTTCAGATACCAAAAGACGATCAATCCAACTC
>NZ_PCYT01000010.1:0-42092 GCF_002553735.1 Lactobacillus sp. UMNPBX17 | reverse complement strand
TTTAGGACGTTTATAGTTTAAGCCCGATCCAATATCTGAGATATATTCATCGGCGATAATGCCTCTAGCATTCAAGAATTGCCTTAAAAAAGCAACTTGATCTTTTAAATCGTCTTTTTGCCCATTGGAAGATACCCGCGCGTAAGCCACAATTTTGCGTTTATCAATGGGCTCGTTATGATCAAGGCCTAAATACTGATCAAGCTCTGATTGATAGTAAAATCGTCTGTTGTTAGCTGTTCGATGAGCTTTTAATTTCCCAGCTCGATCCCAGCTTTGAAGAGTGAACGGCGCTTTGCCAAGATAGGCAGCAGCTTCTTTTAAATACATAATTCTAGACATAAAAAATCTCACCACCTTGTAGCGAGATTATAACACACTTTATAACACTTAAAAAACACAATTACACATATATTTTTAAACTTGTTGAAACTCTTAAGTCCATTAGTGTATCTCTTATTGCCAAATGTATATTGGATTGATTGTTCTGCTAATTCAAAGTTCATAATTTTCTCCTACCTTACTTAATAATTTGATTTGAATTGTTGTAATCAACCTGCCGGCCAGATGTTTTACACTATTACTAACAATCTGAGATCCAAAAATGAGCCAAAGTTTTTAATATTAGTTAAAATTAAATCTTCTATTTATCTTTTTTCACCTAAATGCCTTAAACTATAATTTAGCAATCAAGGTTCTCGCTGAACCTAATTCACAAAATACATGGGAGAGAGATTTTTAATGAAGAAATTAATCTTTTGGGGTGCGATTTTTGCTATGTTTTTGATTGGCGGAGGTGGCGCTGGCGCCTATGTTAGTCACAGTAATGCCGTTCAACGCAACAGTCAGAGTAATTCTAATATGAAGTCCAATACTAAGGAGAAAAATAGTAATTCTGCTGATGTAGACAAGAATTCTAGTTCAAGTTCAGATATTTCCAGCTCTAGCAGCAGTTCCGACAAGGACAAGAATAAGGAGAATAAGGATCATCAAGATAAGGACAAACAATCTAGTTCTGCCTCATCTTCATCCAGCGACAAGGATGCCGATGCTCAATCTAGTTCTTCAAGTAGTACCAAACAATCAAGCAGCCAATCTAATCAATCTTCTAGCAGCGCGCAATCATCAAGCACCCAGAGTTCAGATGATTCAGATAATAAGTAATTGCTGCGAGTCTATGAACTTGCTATAATATGTAATGAAAAAGAGGTCGGCAAATGAGCCAACCTCTTAATGTAGAATCGCGTAAGCGGTGCTATCAAATATTGTTACTTATTCAATAACTGCCGGCTCTGCACAGCCAAAGCAGTTATTTTTTTCGTTGATCAAAAAACTTAATCAACTCAACAACTAATGCAATTAGAGTAACGACAAATGTGCCGAATTCTAATATTAGTTGCAACGCATCTGCAACAGACACGAAGGCTTCTCCTTTCTATTAGGAGATGCAAGTATGAGTTAAAATTTACTCATAAGCGCCATCCCCTTCCAGGATAGCCACCACTTCAGCTTTTCTACGGCTAAAATTATACTAAATCCAAATATACGTTCACAAGCAAACATTATAAAGAAATTTCCTAAAAGCAGTTAAATTTGCTTTTATTTGCAGAAGTCGGTAGAATTATTATTGATTTTTCATCTATTTATTTTCTAAATAAAGGGGTAACAACTTTGACTGAAGAAGAAAAGAACGCTCAAGCACAAGCAGATAAAGAAACAGAAGAAGAAAACGACGATCTTAAAGTCGTAATGCCAGAAGCTAATAAGACTACTATGCCTAAGGAAGAATTCAAGGAACAACCTGATTACTTGAAGGTCTTCGCTAACTTCTACATTGCTCAATTTGATGAAGATGACCTTGAAATCATCAACCTTTACGATGAAAATCACAACATGGTTGATATTAACAGTTATCTCTTGAACAACATCCACTTCCCACGTAAGAAGTTGGTTGAACACGTTTTGCAATACCATGATTACAACTTTAAGAACTTACTTGATGTAATGGTTGAAAAGACCGGTGTTAAGCCAGAAGACATGCTTACTTACGAAGCATGGGACAAGTGGTATGAAGAACAACGTGCTAAGATTTCTTCATCACTTTCATAACTTATATTGAAAAAGGCTCCCGATTTGGGAGCCTTTTTTTGTGTTCAAATATATTCAATTGAGAAGGGTGTTCAGTATAACTGACAAAAAGCGCAAATTTTGTCAGTTATATCGAACACTCTGCTTTTTTAAACCCAAAATTAAAACATAATTATTTTACTTGCAATGTGAACTAAAATAGACGAAAATGAATATATTAAAAGGAAAATGTCATCGTGGCATTTTCTTTTTTTATTAATAGCTACAATTTATTTGTGGGAGATATATAAATGAATACTAAGTCAAAACGTATGAGCGCGGCTGGCTTACTGATCGCCATTGGTATTGTCTATGGCGATATCGGTACTAGTCCACTTTATGTTATGAAGTCTATTGTCGAAGGCAATGGCGGTATCGGAAATGTTAACCGCGATTTCATCATCGGTTCCATTTCTTTGGTTCTTTGGACCGTGACACTACTAACTACCTTACAAACGGTTTTGATTGCGCTAAAAGCAACCAACCATGGTGAAGGTGGTATTTTTGCTCTGTATACTTTGGTTAGAAAGAGAGCCAAATGGCTGGTATTGCCTGCTTTGATCGGTGGGGCTGCCATCTTAGCCGATGGTACGTTAACTCCGGCCGTAACTGTTACCACCGCGATTGAAGGGTTAAAAGGTCTTCAATTTGGTGGCAATGTTCCTGTTTCTACCCAGGAAATGGTAATCATGATTACCGTAATTATCCTGCTGGTGCTCTTCTCTATTCAAAAGATGGGAACCAGTATCATCGGTAAAGCATTCGGCCCTATCATGTTTATCTGGTTCACCTTCTTAGGCGTCATGGGTGTTATCAACATGGCTGGCGATTGGTCAATCATTCAAGCGATTAACCCAGTTTATGCCATTAAGTTACTCTTCAGCCCTTATAATAAAGCCGGAATCTTTATCTTAGGATCAATCTTCCTGGCTACTACTGGTGCTGAAGCTCTTTACTCTGATGTAGGACACGTTGGTAAAAAGAACATCATCGGTTCATGACCATTTGTATTTGTTTGCTTGTCACTCAACTACTTTGGTCAAGGTGTTTGGATTTTGAACAACCCAACTTTCCGTCCTGCCGACGGCGGCGTGCTTAATCCATTCTATGAAATGATTCCAATCAATATCAGATTGTTCGCTATCATCTTGGCTACTGTTGCCGCTGTTATTGCTTCACAGGCTTTGATCACCGGATCATTCACTTTGGTCGCTGAAGCCAGTGGACTTAAGTTCTTGCCAAGAATGAATATCGATTACCCATCAACAGAAAAAGGTCAGATCTATATTCCTTCCATCAATAAAGGAATCTGTGTTGCTACTATCGCAATCGTTTTGTACTTCCAAACTTCTGCTCACATGGAAGCAGCCTATGGTCTTTCCATCACGATTTCAATGCTTGCAACTACCATCTTGCTTTATGAATGGTTAGTGTTGAAGAAAATTAACCCACTTTGGAACTGGATCTTCTTGATCTTCTTCGGTGTTCTTGACATCATGTTCATGATCTCAAGTTTAACCAAGTTCACCCACGGTGGTTACGTATCACTCTTCATCGCTGGTGTAATCGGCTTCATCATGTATGTTTGGTACTACGGTAACAAGGTTCGTGATAAACGTGAATCACGTAATGCTTACGTTCGCTTAGACGAATATACCGATATGCTTACCAACTTAAGTCACGACGAAGATTATCCAACTTACGCTACTAACTTGGTTTACATGGCTAACGTTAAGTACAACAAGTTTATTAAACGTGAAATCTTGTACTCTATTTTGGATAAACGTCCAAAGCGTGCTAAGGCCTACTGGTTCGTTACCGTTAATGTAACCAACGAACCATTTACCGCTGAATATGCCGTTAATACCTACGGTACTAAGAACGTAATTAACATTCAGCTATACTTAGGTTTCAAGAAGCAAACTAGTGTGAATGTCTACATTCGTCAAATCGTTCACGATTTAATCGCTGACGGCACAATCGAACCACAACCACAGGAATACACTACTACTCCTGGACGTGATGTCGGTGACTTCTCATTCGTTATCGTTAACGATGTCATCAGTCCTCAAACTCAATTAGTTGGTTATGAAAAATGGTTAGTCGAAGCTCGTGTTCGTTTGCAAAACTTGTCTTCTAACCCTGCTTCATGGTTCGGTTTGGAATACGCAGATACCGTCATTGAACGTGTACCATTAATCTTAGGTAAACCAAATCCATCTTACATTAAACGGATTAAACCTAAGGATTATTCCAACGCTAAGAAATAATAATAGACAAATCAAAAAGGCACCCGTGATGGGCGCCTTTTTAGTGCAATAAACTTATTATATGGGTAGTAAGTAAGTTATAAAGACTGCAGCGTAGTAGCGGCACTGCAATCAGCTCTATTATAGTGTTGAAAATGTAAAATGGCTAACATTTGTGCTTTTTAATATTAATAAAGAGTAAATATTATAGTTGTATCAATTTTCTAACGACAGAAAAAAGCGGTCTTTCGACCGCCCACAATTCTTTCGAGTCGATAGCTAGTCGACCCTCAACACACGTTATAGTGTATTATTTCTTCATATTAAGTACCATTATAACATGATAAAAAAAGCTCTGCACAACGGCAGAGCCACTTGCAAGTTATCGTCTTGCATTGCATGCATCCATGATCAATGAGATCACAACACTTATTCTACGAATATTTTACCATGACAAAATAAAAGCACGAAGTTCTAAATCAAAAGAACCTCGTGCTTATTTTTATCTAAACTACCAAATCACAACACGTTTTTTAGGATCAAGCCACATACCGTCGCCTTCCTTAACGTCAAATGCCTTGTAGAATTCTTCTTGGCATTGTGATTGGACGTTAGCACGTTCTGGACCAGGTGCGTGAACGTCAACTGAAACTTGCGTCTTAATAGACTCAGTAAGTTGCTTATTAGCCCAAACACGAGCAAAGTTTTCAAACAACTTCTTCATATCGCCGTTTTCACCCTTGTTAGCTTGAACAGCAGCAGTTAAACCACCTTGGTCAGCGATGTTTTCTGAAACAATTTGCTTACCGTTCAAAGTTACAGGACCATACTTGATGCCGTCGAACAAGTCGATTTCAGCTTGCGTACGCTTCTTGAATTCTGCATAGTCAGCGTCAGTCCA
This sequence comes from Lactobacillus sp. UMNPBX17, assembly GCF_002553735.1. NCBI lineage: Bacteria > Bacillati > Bacillota > Bacilli > Lactobacillales > Lactobacillaceae > Lactobacillus > Lactobacillus sp. UMNPBX17. The sequence goes on along the minus strand of NZ_PCYT01000010.1, from coordinate 36,815 downwards.
CCAGTTCTTCATGTTGCCGTATTCGTCGAATTGTGCACCGTTGTTGTCGAATGCGTGTGAAACTTCGTGGGCGATAACAGTACCGATACCACCGAAGTTTTCAGCACGATCTTGCTTCAAGTCGTAGAATGGTGCTTGCAAAATTGCGGCTGGGAAAGTTAAGTCGTTTCTTTGTGGGTCGTAACAAGCGTTAACCAAGTTACCTGGCATGAGCCATACAGTACGGTCAACTGGCTTGTGCAGCTTCTCTACGTTGTACTTAACTTGTTCAATTTCAGCAGCTCTAGCGTTTGAGTAAAGGCTGCCACCTTCGCTAGCTGGGGTTACGTGCAAACGATCGTAGATTTCTTCAATCTTGTCTGGATAACCGATCTTCAAGATCAAGGCACGTAACTTAACGATTGCCTTGTGCTTAGTTTCTTCAGAAAGCCAGTCATTGTTCTTGATACGTTCTTCGTAAACATCAAGCATCTTGTGAATCATTGATAAAACGTCTTTTTTAGCGTCTTCGCCAAAGTAAGTCTTACCGTAGTAAACACCAACAACTTCACTAAAGATGCCGTTAGCAAGGTGGTATGCTTGCTTTTCTTGGCTTTGAAGTTCTGGTTGACCTGACAAAGCTTGGCTAAATGGGAATGATGCTTCACGGAAGTCTTGGGACAAGTAGCTAGCAACACCATTGATGAACTTAACGATCATCCAACCCTTGATTTCATCGAAGTTGTCCTCGTTAATTAATTCATCGAAGTGATCCAAGTAGCGAGGTTCTGCGACGATTACGCGGTCTGGAACTTCACCCAAAGCTTCCTTCAAGAAGTAGTCCATCTTGAAGTTAGTAATCTTCTTTTCAAAGTCTGAGATTGGCATTGGGTTGTACATTGCTGGGTAGTCTGCCCATTCTTCAGATGACTTAACTACCTTAGATACCTTGTCATCGAACTTCATGGCATCGTCAACGTATTCTTCAGCTTGACCCGCTGAAAGACCTGCCATCTTAAGAAGCTCAATTGATTGCTTCTTCAAAACGTCGAGCAATTTTTGTGCCGCATCAGTCTTATAAGTAGTTGTATCTGGCAAGAAAATTGATGAACCGAAGAATTGCAATACATTGATCTTAGTGTTCTTCATATCGGCATCAACGTCGAAGCTGAATGGCAATGCAAAAGCCGCCTTGAACAAGTCTGGAACCTTCAAGTTGAAGTCAGCAAAGTCACGAATACCTTCAAGCAAGGCTAAATCAGCTTGGATAGGCTTAGCGCCATCTTCATCACGACGCTTAAAGTCACGCGCTAACTTGTAAAGTTCAACTGCCTTCTTCAAGTTAGGCACATCAGCAACTTCTTTTTTACCATCGGCAAAATCTGCGAAGTCCTTCATCAACTTCTTTTCAACATCAAGGTCAATGTTGTCGAAGCTAGCAATTCTTGAACGGTCTGATGGGATCTTGACGTTTTCAAGCCATTCAGAGTTAACTGCTAAGTATAAATTATCTTGTGGACGAGTACCTACTTTTGGTTCGAGGATGTCGCCGACACCGCCGCGAACGGCCATTTTATTATTCATTCAGGAAAGTCCTCCTTTTTTGGTGTCTAAAAAATTAAATCAAGCTAATTATATCATTTTAATTTAATTTTGTATGCTTTTTACTTATTTATAAATAGTTAATTCTTTGTGCACTCTCATGTAAGTTGGAATCATGACTACGATCATCAAGGCAATCACGATAGCGGCTACCCAGAAGAATGGAATATAACCAGCATGGTCGATGATTAAACCACCAAAGAGCGGTCCAAACGCACGCCCGATCCCCGAAGCCACCATGTTGGCACCTTGGTACTTGCCTTTACTGGTGAGTGGTGACAAGTCGTTGACGTAAGCAGGAATAGCTGGGAACGCGGTTGATTCACCCAAGGTCAAGATGAACATTGATAAAGCGAAGTGCGCGAAGTCTTTGGCAAAAACTAATGTGATAAACGATAGTGAGAACATGCAGATCCCAAAGATGATCTGATGGAAGAGATTTTTAAAAATATTAGGAAAACTAGCCAAAATCCCTTGCATGATGGCGATAACGCCGGCATTAAGGGTCCAAAGCAAGCTGTACAAGTGGAATGGAATTCCAAGTGAAACCATGTAAACGGACAAATTGGATTCCCAGTTCATGTACATCAGCCAAGTTACACCCAAGGTGGTGAAGAAGACCATCGTCATAATGAAATTGCGCTTTGGCATTGGTTCTGCTTTATGCTTTTCACCCTTCTTATGCTTGACCATTCTCTCCTTATGAAAGGCAATAATTGGCCTGTAGTTGAAGATCGCATTGATGAAGGCAATTACAAAGAGCAGTGCCGCAATCACGAATAGAAGCGTAATTGATAAGTCGTAGAGGTATCCTACGATCAAAGTACCGGTTACCACACCCAAGTTTTGTGAGAAGTACAAAACGTTGAAGACGTAGCGGCCCGGATATTTTTTCAAACTAGTGGCAACGGAGTTGATCAAGGTTCCGTTCCAGCCGCCCAAGAAGCCGGTCAAAGTCAGCCAGACCCAATATTCTGGCCAGCCATGAAATGCGGCCATCAAAAATAAGACTGCAGCATCTAGACCTAAGCCCCAGAGCATCAATGGGTACGGATTGTATTTATCATAAAGACGTCCTGAAATAATTGAGCCGAGGATGTTGCCGGCACAGTTACAGAACAGGACCACACCAATGATTGACAGACTGATGTGCAGCTGTTTGTTTAAGTAAACAGAAGTTAATGGCCAAATGAAACTAGCACCGATCCAAGTAGCTAATTCACCTACGATCAGCCAAATTAACTTAATTTCATCAGTTTTAATTTTTCCATGTGCATTTTTCATATTTGCCTCCCTAATGTTCTTTTTGTCCATTGTCTAGCTTATCAAGAAGTACAAAAAAAGAACAGTGCCAAGCTGACACTGTTCGTAAACTATTTAACTTATTCTGTTTTCTTTTGTCCCGTCAATTTTTCAATGTCGGTGATATCTTGCGCCACCTCGAGGCATCCCAGATACTGATCATCGTCATCATGGACGGCGTAGTAACGCAAATAGAGCTTTCTACCCATCTTTCTTGGCGTGAACCAATATGAGATCTCGTTCTTCTTACCTTCATGAAATTCCTTGAAGATCTTCTCGATGATTGGCTTGCTGGCCGGTGTGTGGCAGGAGAAGACGGAGTTGCCGATCGCGTTTTTAGAATGAGGGAAAATATTCGCACCGCCGCCGAAGTAAGCTACCTTGTCGTTAGCATCGACGAAAGTTAAAGCAAATGGCAACATGTCTAAAATTGCGGACAGTTGTTTTAGATTCAATGATCCTTCCTTGAAGTTAATGAACAAGCTGGAAAGATTATCAAACGAAATTGGGCCGGCAGCCTTTGGTTCCTTTTTTGGCTTCCAGTTCATCGGTGGATTAATCAAGGTATAGCCGATTTGCTTTTCTTCTTGTTTGACGTTTTCCCAGTCTTCTTGATTTGCGACTTCATCGATCATCGGAATCATGATGTCTTCTTCCTTGAAGATCATCTCAAGCACTTCGTGACTAGTTTCCTTGATCGCCTTATCCAATTTTTCTGCATCAATTGGATCAGTATTAGCAATCTCATTTGCTTGTTCAATTAAACGTCTAATCTTGTCATCCACGCCCCACATTACTTGTGGCGGAGCAGTGATGCCATATTTGGTCATTAGTGGAAACAGTGATGTTTCTTTTCTAGCATAGTGCTTATCAATCGTAGCTAAATCAGACAATGCTTGTTTGATTTTATCTAAGGTTTCATCAGATTTGTTATCTTCCCACTTTTTCAAGTTAGGCAATAAAAAGTCATTGACCAGCGACTTGATAACCACGTTTTCCTGCTTGATTGTGTTCACCGGATGACCTGGTATGGAAAAATCGGGATTTTCCTTGTTCTCTTTGATATTGCCCCTAAACACATCAGCGTGAACGTTACACAAATATTGAATCTTGCGTGGATCCAAACCTTGTGCGATTAATTCCCGCTCTGCTGCCGTAATTTCAGATACGTCGACCTTATCGAACGCCTCCTGAAACATCTTCTTCGCTGTCGCAAAATCGCCGCCAGCTTGGATATAATGCAAGATCTTGAGCAGCGCCTCTTGTCTTTCTTTACTTAAATTCGCCATTATTCAATCACCTTGTAACCCTTTTCTTCAAAAGCCTGTTTAATCTTGTTTAAATCGATCTTCATTGCTTGTGCACCAAGCGGAATCGTCATTACTCTACCTACTGTGCTGAGCAAGCCTGGAATCTTAATTCTGGTAAAACCGCAGTCATACATAATCTGGATAAAATCAGGATATTCATCAGCCAGCTTTTTAATTGGCACAGAAAAGTCGATGATCTTTTGTTTTTCTTCTGTCTTTTCAATCTCGTCTTTTTCACTTTGATCATCAAGCATCCCCAGCTGCTTCTTAGCGGCTTCAGTCATCCTCTCAGGCGACCAAACAGGATACCAGACTAATTGCACCTGGCATAAATCAATGCCGTCCACGGTCAACACAGCCTGTTTAATGTGGTCTTGCAAATAAGTAGACAATGGACAACCACTGATCGTCAAAGTCATTCTTACGGTTGCCTTGCTTCCTTCAATATCGATGCCATAGATCAAACCTAAGTTAACAATATCAACCTGCAATTCAGGATCGATAACCTTTTGCAAGGCGGTCATAATTTGATCAACTAACTCTATTTTTTCTTCTTTCATCGTTTTTCTCCACAAAATAAGGGTAACTGTAAATCTAATTTTACAATTACCCCTTGTTTTTATCTATTATCTATCTTTGCAATTTATCCCAAATAACGACTTTGCCAGCCTTCAATGACTTAGGCACATCGATAATTCGTTGGTTGCTTGAACCTCTGAATTGCAAGGTCAAATCTTTCTTTGCTTCAAGGAATCGTCCATCAACCAAGATATCGATCTTCGACAGCATTTCTTTTTTATCAGGAGTTTCCTTTTGCAATTCATCCCAAGTGTAGCCTGACCAAGACCAGATGTCTTTGGTATGACCGAATTCTTTTCTAACTCGGTTAATAATTTTCAAGCAAACCCAAGTGTTCAAGAATGGTTCACCGCCTAAAAGGGTCAAACCTTGCACATAAGGCTGAGACATATCTTTGATGATCTGGTCTTCAAGGTCTTGCGTATAAGGCTGACCATAGTTGAAGTTCTGCGCTGCCAAGTTGTAGCATCCCGGACAGTCAAACAAACATCCAGAAACGTAAAGACTACATCTTACACCTTCACCATCAACGAAGTTGAACGGCTTATAGTCCGCAATCTTGTGCAAACTATGCTCTTCACTCTTCCATTCTTGTGGCTTAGGATTCTTAGGCATCGCCTTTTGCTTAAGCAACTTCTTAGCGTGATCAACTTGAGGCTTATATTGATTTGAGTCAACAAATACCGTATCACCATCAATATTAACCTTGATCAAACTGCTTCGAATGTCAGGGCCTTCTTGATCGTTTTTATCTTTCTTTGGCATTTTCTTTAGTTTCCTCTTCAGCTTCTTCGCGTACTAAGCCCATGGTCATGTGCTTTACTCTGTGAGCAATTTCTTCATGACGACCGTGAACCATAGGTCTCTTCAAAGGATTACCAAGGTAGCCGCAGGTTCTCTTTACACAGTCACAGGTACGTGGATCGTGGTTGCCGCAGACTGGGCATTGGAAGCCTTTAGCAGTAGCCTTGAATTCACCGGCAAAACCACACTTGTAGCACTTGTCGATTGGAGTGTTGGTACCAAGGTAGCCTACCTTGTCGTAAGCCCAGTCCCAAACGGCTTCAAGAGCTGCTGGGTTTTGCTTCAAGTTAGGGTATTCGCAGTAGTGGATGAAACCACCAGCAGCGTATTTTGGATAATCCATTTCGAAACTCAACTTTTCAAATGGAGTTGGGTGCTTTCTAACATCGTAGTGGAATGAGTTAGTGTAGTATTCCTTGTCAGTGATGTCCTTAACCTTGCCGAACTTAGCAGTATCAAGTCTGCAGAAGCGGTCGGTCAAACTTTCACTTGGAGTTGAGTACAAGCTGTAGTGGTAGTGGTTAGGATCGTCCTTTTCCCACTTAGCACATAAGTCATGCATCTTCTTAACGATCTCAACAGTGAAGTCGTGAGCTTCCTTGTTGTGTTCCCAATCGGAACCGTAGAAGACAGTACCTACTTCGTAAAGGCCGATGTAGCCCAAGGAAACAGTGGCACGGCCGTTCTTGAAGAGGTCGTTAACGTTGCCATCTTCTGAAAGACGCTTGCCAAATGCACCGTATTGGTAAAGGATTGGTGCGTTGACTGGCTTAGCTTCGGTTACGCGGTGAGCCTTGAATTGCAATGCTTCGTGGCAGGTTTGCATTCTAACTTTGAAGATCTTCCAGAAAAGATCCATGTCGCCGTGACTTTCCATAGCGATTCTTGGCAAGTTAACAGTAACAACACCTAAGTTCATTCTGCCTGAGTTAACTTCCTTGCCGTTCTTGTCCTTCCAACCTTGTAAGAATGAACGACAACCCATCGGACACTTGAATGAGCCGGTGATTTCTTTAATCTTGTCGTAGCTCAAAACGTCTGGGTACATTCTCTTGGTTGAACATTCGATGGCAAGCTTCTTAACATCGTAGTTAGGATCACCTGGGTGCAAGTTGAGCCCCTTCTTAAGGGTGAAGAGTAATTTAGGGAAGATCGCGGTTCTGTGTTCTTTACCCAAACCAGCAATTCTGATTCTTAAAATATCTTTTTGGATTTCTTTTTCAATCCAAGAAGTACCAAGGCCGAAGCCCAAGCTAGTAAATGGTGTTTGACCTTGGCTTGAGAACATAGTGTTGATCTCGTATTCCAGGCTTTGCATAGCGTCGTAGATGTCTTTCTTAGTACGCTTCTTAGCAAAAGCATCTGCTTTTTCTTCATCGTCAATTAATTCTTTAGCATCCTTTAAGTGCTTTTCGTAGTTCTTTTGAGCAAAAGGAGCTAAAACTTCATCGGCACGGTCGAACGAACAACCACCGTATTGACTTGAAGCTACGTTAGTGATGATTTGGGCAACTTGGCTGGTAGCAACGCCGATTGAGTTAGGACTTTCCATGTAGGCATTACCAATCTTGAAGCCGTTGGTAAGCATTTCTTTGAAGTCGATCAAGCAGCAGTTAGACATCGGTGAAAGTGGAGTGTAATCCAAGTCGTGCCAGTGAATGTCACCGCGAAGGTGTGCTTTAGCGATGTGTTCAGGCATCATAGTCAGACCAACGGTCTTACCTACTGTACCTGCAGTCAAATCACGTTGAGTGCTGAAGACATCACTATCTTTATTTGCGTTTTCGTTAACGATGGTTGGGTCTTTATGGACTAAGCGTTCCAAACGGTTTTTAGTATCAATTTGTTTTTCCCATTCGGCAACGTCATGCTTGCGATAAGCAACATACTTTTTGGCAGCTTCAATATAGCCAAGTTCATTCAAGCTTTGTCTAAATGCATCCGCAACATCTTGTGCTGTTACAGTGTCATCATCAAGCTTATCCATAATCTTGCTTAAAATTACTGTCTTAACATCGTCCAAGCCAAGAGCGTGAATAACCATCTCCAATTTAAACAATTCGAACGGATATTTAGCGCCATCACGCTTAACAAACATTGTCGGTGTATTTAATTTCTGTTCCAGTTCTTGCTTTAACATAAAGATCAACCCCTCTAAATCTATGAATCAATCTTACCATAGAACACAATATATTGTATTCTATACATATAGAGGCATCTACACCTTGTATTTAGCAAATTGCTGTCATTAAAACATTTTTGAGCAAGAAAAAAAGTTGAGAGAAATTTCTCCCAACTTTTTGGTATTTTTTGAAATATTTTTAGTTATTTTTACGCTTACGATCTACGCCAAATCCGAACAATCCTAAACCAGCGAGTAGGGATCCTAAGATATCGGTAGATTCTTTAGCACCAGTTTGTGGCAATGCCAACACACCGACAAATTTTCCAAAATTCTTCTTCATTTTGAACATCCCTCTTTCCCTATTTCATAATTAAACATATCAGAACATCAAAAAAGTTTGGTAGAAAATTTCCACCAAACTCTTAGTTTTCTAATTAATCAGCCACGTGAGTAAAAGCTGTATCCTTAACTCTTACGTAGACAGGTTGTCCTTTCCAGTAACCTGACTTGTAGTATTTAACGCCGCGGTAAGTATAAGTACGCTTTGGCGTGTTGTAATTTCTACCATCATTAGTTAAGAAGTACTTCTTGCCCAAACGACGACCATATTTATTGTAGATGTATGCCTTGTGCTTGATATGGAAAGTAGCGTGGTTAGCCTTGTAGTCGTAAACTTTCTTATCATGCTTGTACTTGTGGTATGCACGCGTACCTTCTTGAATACCTTCGTCAACTGCTCTACCGACTAAATAACCGTTGAAAGAACCCCAGAATGCATCTGAATATGGGCTAGCTTGAACGGTAGTAGCAGCTGGAGCCGCAACAGAAATCCCCATAATACCTGTCACAGCAACAATACCTAACTTTTTAATTTTCATCCTTGAAAAAATTCACTGTAATTATATCACCAACTCATTATTCCAAAGATATGAGTAATAAAAAAAGTTTGGAAATAGCTTCCAAACTTTCTGAAATATATTCAATTACTTATTTTTCTTGAAGTATTGACCCTTATTTACTTCGTAGTACTTCTTGTAACGAGCGTAGTAGTTGTGGAACATGTATTTCATCAAAAGCCAACGCTTAAAGTTACGGTCCTTGTCGTAGAAGACAGTAGTGCCATAACGGCCTTCGTGAATTAATTCTTCTGCAGTGTCCTTAGCATCGTTTTCAAAGGCGTATTCCTTAAAGATCTTAACTGGTACACCCATCCATAAAACGTGCTTAGACTTCAACTTGTTGCCGTATACAGTGTCCTTATCCTTCAAGCTGTCTTCAACGTAGTCGTCAATGTACCACTTAGCCAAGTTGTAACCGTTCAAAGTTACGTAGAAGCTTGAACGACCTTGACGCAAGTTGATTTCGAAGAACTTGTATTGACCGTCACGAGTATCGTACTTGATATCAAAGTTAGCCATACCAGTGTAGTTCAACTTTTCAAGGAAGGCTTGAACTTGTTCGTACAACTTTTCATCGTATGCTGGCAAGATAGTCATGTAGTTACCAATTGATTGTGGGGTTGGGTCTTCCAATAATGGGTGACCTAAGCACATCATCTTAACTTGGTGGTTTTTGTCAACGTATGCATTCAAGGTTCTCATGTTTGAGTCATCACCAGGAATGAAGTCTTGTAAAATAAGGTCTTCAGTATAACCGTGGGTGTAGATCTTGCCTACGATATCCTTGAATTCATTTTCATCATGAATAGTGAAAGTCTTCTTACGACCTTCGAATTGGCAGTTAAGCCATGAAACTGGGTCTTCTGGCTTAAGTTCTACTGGGAATTGGAATGGCACATCAGTGTACTTGCCTGACTTGTAATCATCCATAGTGATGATCTTAGTCTTAGGATATGGCAAACCATATTCTTCAGCTACTTCGTAGAAGCCTTCCTTTGAAATCAACTTTTCAAGCAAGTCGTAATCGATGTAAGGTACGATAAATACCTTGCTCAATTCTTCCTTATGCTTTGAAAGAAGTTCTGCATAACCATCACCACAAGCAATCAAAATTACAGGTTCCTTATGGTCCTTGTAGATTTCCATCTTTTTACGCATAACATCCATGAAAGTTGGATCTGCGCTAAAACCATGGTGAAGTTCTACGTCAACAATCTTTGAATAACGGGTTGCGGCAAGTTGTGCATCAGCCATTGCCTTAACCTTAATACCGTAAGCCTCGTTAAATGAACGAGCCATACCATAAACGTTAATGTCACTACCAAGTAAAATTGGTGTAAATTTTTTAGTCATTATCCTAAATTAAACCCCTAAATTATAGTAATTTGCCTTGTGAAATTAATTTTGCAACTTCAGGTTGAACATGTTGGTATTTCTTAACAGTATTTTCGTAATCAACAAAGAACAACTTGTACCAAACAAGGAAGGTGTAGATAGCCCAGATTTGACGTCTGTGTGAGCCGTCCCCTTCGTAGTTGTCATCAAGAAGCTTGATAATCTTCTTTTGATCGAAAATGTCGTTAACAAATTCTTCTTCGAACAAGCTACGTACTTGCTTGTAGAAACGTGGTTCCTTAAGCCATTGCTTGATTGGTGTTGGGAAACCAAGCTTTGGACGCTTAGCCCATTCATCAGGCAATACCTTCTCTGAAGCCTTACGAAGTGCGTACTTGGTATCATGACGGTTAACCAAGTACTTGGTTGGGATTGAGTTAGCTAATTCTGCGATCTTCTTATCAAGATATGGAACACGAACTTCAAGTGAGTGAGCCATTGAAATCTTATCGGCCTTTTGTTCAATATCGTTAATCATGAAGTGGTGCAAATCGATGTATTGCATTTGCTTAACGTTATCAATATCCTTAACCTTCTTGAAGTCCTTTTGGTAAATGCCGTTAACAGTCAACTTATTGCGGTAAGTTGGTTGCAAAATGCTGTTGGCATCCTTTGAGGTAAAGATAGTTGGGTAATCCATATCGTAAATTACTGATTGACCAACGTAGAATTCACTTGGTTCAGCCAAGTTGGTGTACATGTGAACTTTACCTGGGAAATTAGGCATCTTCTTAATCTTGTGGGCCAACTTAATTTGCTTCTTCTTAGGAAGTTTCTTAAGTTCGCTAGTGAAGATCTTAATGATATCGTTATGAGTGTGCATCCCGTAGTTAACGTAGCCAGCAAACAATTCGTCGGCACCTTCACCAGAAAGTGCAACAGTAACGTGCTTACGAGCTAACTTACACAAGTACCAAAGTGGGATGATTGATGGGTTGGCATCTGGTTCATCCATGTGGTATTGCATTTCTGGAAAATCACGCATAGCTTCGTCGGCATCAACCTTGTCACTGTAGAACTTCCAGTGGTTGATGTCAGCTAATGCCTTAGCCTTTGAAGCTTCATCGTAAGTTGAGTCATCAAAACTTACTGAGAAAACATCGTCTGGGTTAAGCAAAGTAGTCAAGTATGAAGAGTCAATACCTTCTGACAAGAATGCACCCACCTTAACGTCAGCAATTCTGTACAAATCGACGGTTTCCTTCAAGTCATCGTTGATACGCTTCAAAGTTTCTTCAAAGCTTAAACTATTTTCCTTGTATTCCGCATCCCAGTATTGGTGGGTCTTCATTTCACCATCTTTGTATTCGAACCAGTGACCTGCTGGAAATCTGTAAACGCCTTTAAAGAAGGTTTCTTCAAGGTCGTTGTATTGGTTCATGAGGTATGGCTTAACAGCTTCAACGTTCAATTCACGCTTGAACTTTGGATATTCCAAGAAACTCTTAAGTTCTGAACCTACAAGTAAGTGGCCATCTTGGTTGCTGTAGTACATTGGCTTAATACCAAAGAAGTCACGTGCACCATAAAGGGTCTTGTTGTTGTCATCCCAAATAAGGAAGGCAAACATACCACGTACCTTCTTAAGAAGGCCATCCATGCCCCACTCTTCATAACCGTGAAGCAATACTTCAGTATCGGCCTTGGTAGTGAAAGTGTGGCCTGCTTTAATTAATTGTTCTCTTAATGGTTTAAAGTTGTAAATTTCACCATTAAAGATAATTGCTCTAGTTTTATCTTCATTATAAATAGGTTGAGCTCCTCCACGAAGATCGATAATTGACAATCTTCTGAAACCAAGGGCAACCTCATCATTAGTGTAATAACCGTCGGAATTAGGTCCACGGTGCTTGATAGTAGCCATCATCTTACCAATAACGGCTTGTTTTTCGTTTATTTTTGGATCATAAAATGCGACAATTCCGCACATATTTCAACTTCCCCTAAGCTAATTTCTCTCTACTTTATCTATATATAAATATACTTACACTTATAATTTTTTTACTTTAACTTTTTTATTATAAGCTAAACACTTGTAATAGCCAAATAGGTTTACTTTTCTTTACCTAAACTAAATAAAATATACCCGCCGTCTTGAAGCAGCACCATAGCCAAAGACTTGAATACGGTGACGTTTCAAGTCGACGTTAACGATATAGCCAGCTGCTTCGTTATTATGGTCAATTTGGCGTTTCAAATTTTTATTGAATTTTGTGGTCAAAGAATGTTTTGGCCCCATTAAAGCCGAGCAGTTAAACAGAATGTATTGGATACCATTGATTCTGTATTGATCTTCGCGGTGACGGTGGCCGCAGAAATAAGCAATGATGCGAGCGTTCTTTACATGAGTGAAGTTGAAGTCATTGGACAAACGGAATTCTGCTGGCTCGCCGTCGCTAGCATGCATGCGGCCTTTTTCTCTTTGGTTAAAGGCAACGAGCAATTCATGCAAGGATCTACCGTTATATTTGAGGGCGTTGCTACCCTTGCGGTTGATTGGGTTGGCATGACTCATAAAGATAATCTTCTTATTCGATGATCTGGTCAAAATTTCGATGATTTCTTCAATTTGATCTTCACGCACAGCCAAAGTGATTTTGGCATCGTATTTCTTTTGTCCCTTATTATTCAAAATATAAGGCAAATCTGAAGTATTGACGGAGATTACACGAATATCATTGAAATCAAAGTAAGCAACACCATGTTGACGTGAAACGTAATGGATATTCTTTTGTCGATACATGTCGGGCCACATGATGTTTTCAAACTCGTTTTCCGGGAACGATGCTTTTAGATCGTGGTGTTCATCAAACTTATCGTTTTCATCGTGATTACCCTTAATATTCAAATAAGGAAGCGTATCCGACTTAAACGAATTGTTTAACTTGATCAGCTCGCCTTCACCAAGCAGACCCGCATCAGAACCATCGATCCAATCGCCTAAGTGAGCCTTCATGTTAAGCAAACCAGATTGATCAAGATAAGAAAATTCTTGCACGTGCTGCAGGCCATTCCAACCGTAAAAATCGACACTATCCTTATCTTTAAAGTGCGTATCAGTGATAACGCCGATATTAACTGAGTTTTTGCCTTTGCGAATATGCTTTTTAACTTCACTAGTAAAATCATCCAAATAATTTTCAACTACATAACGACGACCCGTTTTTGTATCATGAAAATCACGGAAACGATCTAGTTTTTCACTATATTTACGTACATACTCTGGTGCAAGTTCTGTGGTACTTTCTGAGCTTAAGCCTTGATGCAAAACACCATCTTTATCTTGATAAACGGTTAGCACAAATTTCTTACCATCTGGTGTACCATCTTCTGCATCAACATGATATTCACCAATAGTGGTATATTTTTGCATAGGATCTAGTAACTCGCCATCTTTATCCATGGCTGAACGCTTTCTTGCTCCTACGATCTTATCTACGATCTTATCAACTATTCCTTTAGTATGTTTCAATAGCTTCATTTTTTCGCCCCAAAGACAAAAAAAGCCGGCTCTCGCGACCCGACTCAAATAATTTATGCGTTGTGTGCTAAAGCATAAGCAGCAAGTCCTACTGACAAAACAGCATCTTTAGACAATACTTCTTGTAAATCCTTGGCAGCGATTGCTTGAACTGCGCCAATAACCTTTAAACTGTAAACGATAACTCGATAATCAGTGGCTGGATCATACAAATCATCTTCATATGGATTTTCGTGGTTGTAAGTTAAATTAATTTCATCCTTATCAACATAACCATCAACGTGGTTAGTTAAGATACGGTCATGTAAATCAGTTAACTTATCAGCCATTTTGATCAAAGTTAATTTATGATCGCTTTCTGCTTCGTAGTATTCTTCTTCGGTCATATCAAAGTAATCTTTAATAGGATTATTCAAAACGCCCAAGTTATCAATTACTTTATAGACAGCTTCAGCGTCAAAGTCTTGTTCACCATTCAAAATCTTGTCTTGTGATAAGGCTAAATCATCAGCCAACATCATGGTATCTAATTTTTCCATATGATCCTCCTCAAAATTCACCCCTAATTATAGCAAAAAAAGGGATTAAAGCCTGCATTTCAAACTTAAAAATAAAATTTCTTAGAAAAAAATCCACTTTTTTTGCGTAATAAATATTAGAGAGTAAAAATATTATTTTAAAGGAGAAAATTTCATGAATGAAACTAGAATATTACGCTGCCCTTGGGGCGATGTAAAAGACGAAACAGTGAGAAACTACCATGATCATGAATGGGGCAAATTAAATTTAGATGATCAATATTTATATGAAATGCTGGTACTTGAACTTTTTCAATCAGGGCTCAGTTGGTCCACAATTTTGCACAAACGCGAGAACTTCAGAAAAGCTTTTAAGGAATTCGATGTAGAAAAAGTTGCTCAAATGACCGATTATGACGTAGGCCTGCTGATGCAGGACAAAGGCATCATCCGTAATCACATCAAAATCAATGCCGCAATCAAAAATGCTAAGGCGATCCTAGTAGTTAAGCAAGAATATGGCAGTTTCGCCAAATATTTGCAAAGTTTTATCCCTTCACCAATTGTGCATCATCCCGATACCATTGACGAAGTTCCTACCACTAACGACATTGCAAAGCAGATTGCCAAGCAAATGAAAAAAGATGGTTTCTTTTTCGTAGGTCCTGTAATTATCTATTCTTACCTCCAAGGAATTGGCTTAATTAATGACCATCTTGAAGATTGTTACTTCAAAAATAATGGATGAAAAAAAGAGAAGACGTTTGTCTTCTCTTTTTCATAGGAATTAAAAATTAAACTAACTTCTTTCTGATCCAACCTGAGATCCAGTCAATGATAACAACCATAATGATGATACCAAGCAAAATGATACCTACACGGTCCCATTGACGATATTGAAGTGCAATGATTAATGGATAACCGATACCACCGGCACCTACCAAACCAAGGATAGATGCGGAACGAATTGAAACATCAAAACGATACAAGGTGTTAGAAATCAAAGCTGGCATCAAGTTAGGCATAGTTGAAAACATGATTACGTGGAACTTAGAACCACCGGCTGCAATAACAGCTTCGTTTGGCCCTTCTTCCAAGTTTTCAATAGCTTCTGAGAACAACTTGGCAAGCATACCAACTGAGTGGAAACCTAATGCCAAAACACCGGCTGCAGAACCAGGACCCACGGCCTTGATGAACATCAAAGCAAGAACAATTTCAGGGAATGAACGGATAATTGCCAAAACAATTTTACCGATTCTTGAAGTGTACCAATGCTTGTGCTTGGTATGGGCTGCCCAGAAGGCAAATGGCAATGAAATAATTGCGGAAATGAATGTACCTAAGAAAGCGATACAAATGGTTTGCCACAATTGTGAGATCAAGTCTTCACCTGAGCCATTGTAAACATAGCTCCAGTCAGGATGGAAAATACCTGAGAAGATTGCACCGGCAATTTGACCAGCAGTGGCTTTAATACCACCGAAGTTAATACCAGTACATGACCAAACAATAATTACGATAGTGGCAATTGCAATTAGCCAATGTGCAACTTGTTTCTTACGGTCAACGGGTTTAGCGGGTAATTTTTTTATTGTAGTATCCATTATTTCATTAACGCCTCCCGTGACTTAGATGAAACGTAGTCGATCAAGACAACAACTACGATAATAACGATGATGATCGTACCAGTTTGAGCATAATTGAAGACCTGCAAAGTTTGTTGCAAGTTCAAACCAATACCACCGGCACCGATATAACCAAGGACTGTTGATGCTCTGACGTTGATTTCAAATGCATATAGAACATATGAAATGAAGTAAGTGATAATTTGTGGCATAACTGCGTAATGGATAATTTGCAATTTGTTTGCACCTACGGCAGTCAAAGCTTCAATTGGACCTGGATCAATTGTTTCGATTGCTTCGTAGAACAACTTAACAACCACACCAAAGGTGAAGACTGCTAAAGCCAAGATACCAGCAACTGGACCGATACCTACGATAGCTACGAAGATCGCACCAAGAAGCAAGTCAGGAATAGTTCTGACGATATTCATAATGACACGAAGTACGCCAGTTACAGCCTTATTCTTAACAATATTACGGGCAATCAATAATGAGTAGATAAATGCGACAACAGATCCAATTACCGTACCCAAGACAGCCATCTTGATGGTTTCAATCAACTTAGGCCAAACAACGTTCAAGTAGCTCCAATCTGGATGAGACATTTGAATAAAGATGTCAGCAAATTGGTTCCAGTTTTCAAACAAGACACTAATGTGCGTGTTAGTAACATTGATTGAAATAAATAGTCCTGCAATCATGATGATTGTCCAAACCAAGTTCATTACTTTGAACTTACGCTTAGGCAATTGATTTACTTGTTCAGGCATTATTCATCCTCCTCGCTGCCGTTACCACCATTGTAAATATTAGTGAAGACAGACTTAGGAGTATCTTTCATCTTGCCATCGTAAACTACTTGACCAGCACGGATACCGATTACTCTTTCACCAAATTGTTGTGCAAGTTCGATACTGTGCAAGTTAGCAACTACGGTCATGCCGTATTTTTCATTAAGCATCTTCAAGTCATTCATGACTCTCACTGAAGTCTGTGGATCAAGTGATGCAGTTGGTTCATCAGCCAAGATGATCTTTGGATTTTGCATAAGCACACGTGCAATAGCTACACGTTGTTGTTGACCACCTGATAACTCGTCAGCACGTGCATAAACTTTATCGGCCAAATCAACTTGTTGTAAAGCTTCATAAGCCTTTTGTTTATCTTCTTTATCGAATAAGTTAAAAGTAGTCTTCCAAGTTGGGTAGTAAGCTACGCGGCCTACCAAAACATTGCGCAAAACACTAGAACGCTTAACCAAGTTAAAGTTCTGGAAAATCATTCCGATATCGCGACGTAATTTACGCAAATTCTTGCCTTTAGCACTTGTAATTGATTTGCCGTCAATCAAAATATCGCCTGAAGTAATATCATGCAAACGATTGATTGAACGTAGCAAAGTTGACTTACCAGCGCCAGACAAACCAACAACTACTACGAATTCACCTTTATTAATAGTTAAGTTGATGTCCTTTAAACCTACAGTACCATTGTCGTAGATCTTGGAAACATCTTTTAATTGGATCATTGGCTTATCTGCCATTTAATCGTCAAACTCCCTTAATTAAATTTATTATTTCTTAGTTGATTCAACGATCTTGTCGTATTTACGGATAACGTTGAAGTCACTATCTTTTGCGTATGCGTAACCTTCGTGGCTATATACGCTTTCGATAACTTTCTTACCTTCCTTTGACTTACCTACAGCGATGAATGCCTTAGCAAGCTTCTTACGGAATGACTTAGACATACTTGGAATTACTGAGATAGTGTCGTTAGGAATTGGCTTAGTAAAGTAAATTGGAACAACTTGACTCATGATCTTTGGGTTGTCCTTCTTAACGATGTTACGTGCATCTTCAAAGACGAAGGCTGCATCAGTATCGCCGTTTAATACGTTCAAAACAGCTTGGTCGTGACCAGTAACAGTAACTAACTTACAACTCTTAGTTACGTCCAAACCCTTTTGCTTAAGTTCAGCAACTGGGAATACGTATCCAGCTGATGAAGTTGGGTTTTGAACTGAAATTGACTTACCCTTTAAGTCTTTCCAGTTCTTGATCTTTGAACCCTTCTTAACAAGGATTTCTGCACGATAGCTCTTTACTAATTGGTTAGTTGCTTTACCACCTGGTTGCTTAACACCGTAACGTTCAGCTTGCAAAAGCAAATCAGCTGCGCCTTGCTTGTGAGCTAAAACATAACCATCTGGTGGAAGGAAACCTACATCAACTTTCTTTGATTTCATAGCTTCCACAACGGTGTTGTAGTCAGTTGACATAGAAACGTGAACTGGGATACCCAATCTCTTTGAAAGCATCTTTTCAAGAGGCTTTGCACGGGCTTGCAACTTAGTTGCAGCTTGACTTGGTACAAATTGAATAGTTAATGACTTTGGAGTGTAGTTTTCTTTGTTAGATGAACTACTACTCTTGCTTGAACATGCAGTTGCAACTACCGCAACAAGTAATGCAACTACTGCTACCAAGATTCTTCTAAATCTTTTCATATTGTCCTCCATGAACAAAATAGTGATAAAACAAACAACGCCATAAAAAAAGACTTAATTACGGGGCGACAAAAACGATCAATAATTAAGCCTGATTAATAGCACAGATATTAGTAAAACGAACAGAAAAAACGTCTCCAAAAGCGGAAGACTTGCCGATAACAATAAATTTATTTACATCCTTAAGCAAAACTCATCCACTCCCTTCAGCAGCTCTACGTTCATTTGTTAAAATAATACCAAAAATATTCGGGTTCTATCAAGCCTTTTTAGGAAACTTTTCATTAAAAAATAGCTAGATGAATTTATGTTCATCTAGCTATTAACACTATTTAATTAGTTCTTCTTCATTGTTGGTTTAACTGGGTTGTTAGCCATATCAGTCTTAACAATCAATACATCAGCTAAAGCATGTTGGTTAACGTATTCAGTAACTGAACCCATCAACATTCTTTCAACTGCATTAAGACCTGTTGCACCCATAACGATTAAGTCATTATGGTGGTCTTTGATGAAGTCGTAAGAAATAATACGCTTAGGACTACCATAACGAATATGGTAATCTACATCATCAAAGTTAAAGTTATCATGAGCCCATTTCTTCAAACTCTTCAAATATTCTTCAGAGTCTTGAGTCATTTGGTAAATAGTATCGCCAGAAATCAAAGTGTCTTGCATTTCACCCATAAATTGACGAGTATCGATAACGTTCAATACATCAACGTGAGCACCATCACGTAAACCAACTCGAACAGCCTTATCAAAAGCTCTTTCTGCTGATTCCGAACCATCAACTGGAACTAAAATACTTTCTTTATCTGTTGCCACTTTTCTTCATCTCCTATCCGATTGCTTTATTCTTAATGTTTATTTTAACATAATTTTGTAAGCTATTACTTTTCTAAATAATTGTTTAGGCTCATATTTGTTGCTAAAATAATATGCATGACAACATTTAATTACAGAAAGGAGCATTTTTTTGACCCAAAAATTAATTAATCAATTAATCGGTGTAACCAGTGGCCGCAACTTCCGTGAACTTGGAGGTTATGAAACTTTATCTGGCAAAAAAATCAAGATGCATAAACTTCTTAGAACTGGTAATTTGGCTGATCTATCACCATTTGACAAGCAGTTCTTAACTGATTACGGCGTAAAATATGACGTTGACTTTAGAAGTAAAGAAGAAGTGGATAATCAACCTGATCGCGTTCCAGACGGTGTTGAATACATTTATGATCCCGTCTTTAGCGAAGACTTAACCAATTCATCTAAGAGTCTAAACGATTTGAATAAGCAAGCCGCTAACGATGCTGACTTCGGTTTTGATCACATGCACTATGCTTATGAAGACATGATCGAAAGTGAATCTGCTCAAAATGCATATCGTAAACTTTTTGAAGTCTTGCTCAAAAATGATGGCGAAAACGAAAGCGTCATCTTCCACTGTACTGCTGGTAAAGACAGAACCGGCTTTGGTGCAATGCTAATTTTAAGTGCTTTGGGTGTACCGTTTAGCACTATCAAAAAAGATTACCTTTTAACTAACATTACTACCAAGGACTTCGTTGACAGCATGGTTGAACATGCACGTCAAAACGGTCGTAACGAAAACGTTCTTCAATCAATTCGAGACATTCAAAGTGTCCGTCCTGAATATCTTGATCATGCCATTAAGGTATTGAATGACAAATACGGCAGTATCAATAACTATTTACGTGATGTTATGAAGCTCTCTAGCGCAGACATTATGAAATTACGTGAAATTTACCTTGAAGACTAAAAAAGAAGGCTAGAAAATTCTAGTCTTCTTTTTTCATAAATTTTTGCTTTAAAAATGCATAAATCGCTTGCGGATCGGTAAAATTAAATACTTCCCGCAATTCATTAGCCGGAGTATCAGCCAAGAAATCCATTACGCTAGCTAACAACTTAGCCTGTCCATCAGGATCATTGTCCAAAAGCATAAACAAGAATTTTACTTCTAATGTTTCTTCAGGCTTAATCATATTATGAAAAAGAACTGGTTGTTTAAGTGCTACTGGCACAATCAAACGCGTATTTACAAACTCACCTTCCGTGTGCGGCACTGCAATATTAGGAATATTTTGACCTAACGTTTTAGTATCTAAACCGGTAGGAAAATTGTGTTCACGTTCAACAATATGTGATAAGAAGTTACCTTTCACATAGCCTCGCTCAAGCAATTTATCATAAACTTCTTTTAAAACTAAGTCCTGCTTTAATTGATCAGACACAAAAACTGCATCTGAAGCAAAAAGATTTTCAGTATTGGTCATTGAATTTTACCCTCTATTATGGAATTACTATTTTTAGCGTAAGTTAACAAGACGTTTTTTTCAATTGAAAAGATGTTAAAGTTAATTCATCAGCAATTTTTATGAGGGTGAAAATTATGGAAAAGAAAAAGACTTTATATTTTGGTGCCGGTTGGTTCAACGAAAAGCAAAACAAGGCTTACCAAGAAGCTATGGCAGCTTTAAAAGAAAATCCAACAGTTGATTTAGAAAATAGCTACATACCTCTTGATAATCAATACAAGGGTATTCGCGTTGATGAACACCCAGAATACTTACACGATATTGAATGGGCTTCTGCAACCTACAACAACGACCTAGTAGGAATTAAGACTTCTGATATCATGCTTGGCGTATATTTGCCAGAAGAAGAAGACGTTGGCTTAGGTATGGAACTTGGCTATGCTTTATCTCAAGGTAAATACATTTTATTAGTTATTCCTGACGAAGATTACGGCAAGCCAATCAACTTAATGAGCTGGGGCGTCTGCGACAACGCTATTAAGATTAGCGAATTGAAAGACTTCGACTTTAACAAGCCTCGTTACAACTTCTACGATGGTGCTGTATATTAGCAAACTAAATGACCTATCGCTTAAAAACTGCGATAGGTCATTTTTTAATATTATTCGTCATGTATAAATTATCTTTCCTAAATAAATATATTCCAAGCGATTTTCCAAAAAATTATTATTCTATACCCACTTCATATGGAAGTCCGAGTCACTTATGTAAATCATATATCACTTGGCTATATCATTTTATTACTAAGTTGTTGTTTAGCCTTCAATGCCCATTGGTATCACAAGCCTTTCTTTATATCTGACTAACTACACTAACTATGTCATTGGACTCACCTTTTCTTTTTTATTTTATTTCTTAATTTCTTTACACTCATAATATAGCACATTTTTCCCAAAAGTAAAAGCGCTTACATTAAAATTAGAAATTAAATTTTGATTGACTATTGGCCTTTTAGCATAATTGCACAAAAAGTTAAGATTTTTTCGCTATAATATATGGTAACAAGTTTTATTAGGAAGAAAGCAATATGACACAAAATCAAATAGAAAGACATCAATTAGGTCAACTCATCGGTGCAAATAAATGTGATCATTATTATGAACTTCATTATTCCACTGGAGAAGTTGCTCGTCTTTATATTTTAGCTGACGGAATATTCCGCTATTTCCTTGATCCAGCTAAGGAATTCGACGAAAATCATTCTTCTTTCGTTGACCTGTCTCAATTTAATAATAGTTACTTTGAAAAATCTAAAGCCAAGGCCACAAGTGATTCTTTAATCATTCAAACTGGCAATTACCAATTGATTTTTCAACAAAAACCTGCGGTGATGACTATTTTTGACGAGACTTTACACCGTAGTCGTTTATCTCAACTTAGTCCACTTGAACTAAGCAGCAACCAAACAACAGAAATTCTAAAGCAACACAAAAATGAATTTTACTTTGGTGGTGGGATGCAGAACGGCTACTTTAGTCATAAAGGTCAAGTCATTCAAATCGAACGCGACCACATTACGGGTAAAGGCGGAGTTTTAACCCAAGTACCATTTTTCTGGGCTAACTCCGGTTTTGGTGAATTAAGAAATACTGAAACTACTGGTAGCTATGATTTTGGTAAAACCAATCATGATGCCGCAATCTTAACTCACAATAGTAAGTTATTTGATACATTTTATTTATTAGGCAACTCACCTAAAGATATTTTGGCTAAGTATTACCTTTTGACGGGTAAACCATTAATGCCACCTAAATATGCTTTGGGTCTGGGTCACGTAGGAAACTTTTTGACTACAATGTGGCAGCCGGGGGAAGCTAAAGAACGTAATGCTACCATGTTCGAAGATGGCAACTATTACACTAGAACTTCCAATCCTGAAGACGCTAACGGTAAGGCCTCATTGAATGGAGAAGAAGAATATCAATTCTCCGCTCGTGCAATGGTTGATCGTTACCAAAAAGAGCATTTCAAACTAAGCTGGATTGTTCCTAACTATCAAGTACAAGATATCAATGCGGAAGCAATGACTAGCTTCAGTGATTATGCTGCAAGTAGAGATGTTAATGCTGGCCTTTGGAGTGAAAATCAAACGCCGAAGGCAACTCCAGATACTACGTTTATTCAAACTAACACCAGCGATCCAAAAATTTTGAAAAATGATGCTTTAATTTTACGTGATAATCTTAAGCGTAAAAGACCTCTCATTTTTTCAAATACAGGAATTGCCGGTAGTCAAAATAGAACGATGCTCGCCTTTGGTGATATTGGAGGCAACTGGGAAAATATTCCAACTCAAGTTGCTGGCTTCCTATGTGCTAGTCTATCTGGCCAACCTTTAATTGGTAGTGCCGTAGATGGAACCGCTGGCGGTGGTAATGCTCAAATTAGTATTCGTGATTTTGAATGGAAGACTTTTACACCACTACTCTTCAGTCTTGATGACCAAGGCAAATTCAGTAAAACGCCATTTGCATATAACAATAAGATGACGCAAATCAATCGTGCTTACTTGCAATTGCGTGAACAATTGCAAACTTACATGTACACATTGATCTATCGTGCTCAAGTTGGTGAACCAATCATGCGGCCTTTATTCTTGGAATTCCCACATGAACAAGTCAATTACACCCCACAAGTTAGCCATGAATTTATGCTTGGGCCTAACTTGCTCATTTCACCAATTGTTAATGGCCGAGAAGACGGTAATGGTAATTCTAGAAAAGATAATCTTTATTTACCAAACCACCGTACGATGTGGATTGACCTGTTTGACGGCAAGAAGTATTTAGGTGGTCGAGTTTATAATAAACTTTCATATCCATCTTGGCATTTACCAGTCTTTGTTCGTGGCGGCTCTATCTTTGATTTGGGCGAACGCAACTACGTTCTTTACCCACAAGGTCGCAGCAAGATGGTTACCTATGACGATAATGGTTACAACGATTATTCAAGAAACCATGTTGCTACACAAATTACTAGTGAACTTGAAGCAAGCAAACTCAAGATTACGATTGATCCAACTCAAGGTGACTTCAATACCTTCCAAACAGAAAATACCACTAATTTGAACATCATGTGCGATGGTTATCCTGATGGCTTAACCGTTAAAATTAATGATCAAGTCATCGACATGCAAGAATATGGCACAGTCGATACATTCGCTCATGCTAAGGAAGGGTTCTTTTTTAATACAAATTACAGCTGGTTGCCTGAATTTGATCAATATCAAGAAAAGAAGCAAACCGCTTTGCAAATCAAGTTAGCTAAGCGCGACATTACTGATTCCAAGATTGAAATTATTATTCGTAACTTCAAGTATGGTAATGAGACTTTAGTACACGCAATCACTGATTCATTATTGCGTTCACCTAAGCAGCCAGCAGTTGATCCAGAAAAGATCAGCTCACATTCACTAACAGTAGTTTGGCCACAATTGACTGATCAAGTTCAAATTGAAGTTAATGGCATTTTGCATGATGGCATCGATGGTAGCTCATTTACCTTCCATGGATTGGCTCCTAATACTCGTTACAGTATGCGTTTGCGTTATGTTGCTAAAAACAAAGTTTCTGAATGGTCAGATCCATTTGGTGCAATCACTAAACCAGATCCAATGAATTTTGCCATCAGAGATATTCAAACTACTAGTAACATGACTAGTCAAAAAGATCATCCTTTGAAGTATTTGACTGATCTTAAACTCGCTAGTGAATGGGAAACTGTTAATGGCGTCAGTGAAGATCAACCGCTTGAATTAACCTTCAAGTTTAATCAATTGGAACACTTAAGCAGAATGGTTTGGGTTCCAAGAAAGATTGATCATCAAGGTGATCCTATTGAAGTCAGCGTAGAAACTTCTGTTGATGGTACTAACTTTAAACCATATGGCGAACGACTTACTTGGAAATCTGACAGCAAGAATAAGGTTGTTGGTTTAAGAGACGTCGAAGCTAAGGCAATGAGAATCAGAGTTTACAAATCATCTGGTCCGATTGTTGCAGCTGAAGAGGTTATCTTCTTTAAAGAAAAAAAGAATAATGATTAAGCAAAAAGAGCTCTCGATATGATACATTCCCTGTCAAGTAGACAGTAGAAATACATAAAGCTTTTATTCCTCAGTTGATTAATAATCAGCTGAGGATTTTTTTAGCTTCTCTAATTTTCTTTTTGCTTATATCTTGCCAGTATCGTTCAATTCGATGATTTGGGGCAATGGGGCAGTTCTTAATATTACCCTTCATTGCTTCTTTGCGCATTTCACCAGCGGTCAAGCCATTGAAACGCTTCTGTGGATCTTCATTGATGTAGTAATCTATTGTTTTACAGATGGACTCATTAAGTTCTTCGTAACTAGCAACTTGAGGATGAAGAACAATTCGCATTTCTTTGATAATACCTTGCCAGCCTTCCATGGGACCATTATCAATACAGCAGCCAACGCGAGACATTGATTGTGTCATGCCTTGATTTCCTAGTTGATTCTGAAAAGGCGCACGAGTGAATTGAAATCCACGATCACTGTGAAAGAGCGGATGAGCATCTGGATAAGCTTCAATGGCTTGTTTATAGGCTGATTGAACTAAGGCAACATCATTTCGTTTACTAATTGCATAGCCGACAGGATAGCGATCATAGAGATCAAACACTGTACAAAGATATGCTTTAGGTAAACTAGGTACTACAACTTCAGTGATATCTGTACACCATTTTTCATTAGGTTTAGAAGCATTAAAGTTTCGCTTTAATTTGTTTTCAGCTGTTTTTTCTGGTGTTGTGTGTTTGAATTTAGGCTTCTGGTATCTCGGCTTTTGAGATCTGATGCCATTAACACACATTAAACGATAAACAGTTTTATGATAAATTGGCGTTTCATCAGGCATTTGACGATTAACTGCCATGGTCATCTTTTCCGTTCCAAATAGACTGTTGTTAGACTCAGTTATTTCAATAATCTTGGCTTCAATTCTCTTGTCTCGCTTTTCTCGCTGACCAGGCTCGCGTTTAGTGTCAAAGTATCTATAGTAGGCTGATCGTGCTATCTTAGCCCATTTACACATTAAATCGATTTTCCAATTGTACTTTTGATGACAGTCACGAATTAACTGATACGTATCTTTTTTCCAGCGTCTTCTTATTGCGGCTTGTCTGTATTTTGGCTGTCCGGCAAGCACATCCTTTCTAGTTGATCCAATTTTTTTAGGAACTCATTCTTAGTTTGTTCTTCTTTGAGCTGACGTTCTAACTCTGCAATTCTGTGATTAGCTAGTTCTAATTCCGTTAATTCTTCAGATTTCTTATGTCTACCTCGTTTATCTGTTAAGCCAATTTCACCTTTAGCCAAATATTTATGTGTCCAGCTATAAACCTGCTGGTAGGAACAGTTATATTTAACAGCTGTTTGAGTGTAATCCTTATTGTATTTAAGACAATATTGAACGATTTCAATTCTTTCTTGCTGGGTAGTTTTCCTTCTTGCTTTAGCCATATGGACCTCCGGGTGGGGATCATAATCCCAATTCTCTATATGACTATTATACTTGGAAACCCATTTTCTTACTGTTTCTCGACTTCTAATACCATATTTATTGGCTAAAGTTAATAATGATTCTTTACCGCTTAAATATTCTTGTACAATATTTTCTTTGAATTTTTTAGAGTAATGTTTATTATGCAGGCCAGAACTAAGGAACATATTTCGGTTACTTTGATATTGAAGAGCCCAATCTCTCACTCGATGGTCCCCGTTTTTACCTGTCATATTAAGCTTTTTAGCTATTTCAACAGCACTCAAATTACCATTCAAGTATTGTTCAACTGCCCATTTCTTTTGATCAAGTGTGTATTTGCTTTTTCTAGACATAGAAAAATCCCACCTCCGTGAATGATTGAATACTTTACGTGTTTCAATCGTCCACTTTAGTGGGATTGTATCAATATGAGAACTCTTTTTTTATTGCTTCATTTTATGCTTTTTAACCAATGATGATATCCAACCACTAAAGTAAAACAACGTAATTAACACAAATTGCGCATCAATTGAATAAGCAAATAACTTAAAATTCAAGATCAAAGTAATGATCAGCCATACGCAATACAGCGCTTCAAATGGCATGATCAAGCGATCGATTTTACGATTCTTCAAAATAACGTGATAAATATCATGCATAGTTTCACCAGCTTTAATTTCATTTGTTAAGTACCAATTTTACCACAAAGCCGATGACTTAATGCTTTTCTACTCGCCCCATTCGCTTCTCAGCCACTCCATCGCTAAGTTAAACCAATGAGCCGCATGTGGATTTTCCTGCCATTCACGGCCCTTAGTTTGGACGTTATGACGTGCTAAAGAAAAGCCATGATAGCCATGATTGAATAAGTGTGCTTCAGTTTTGACATTATTCTCATTCAAAGCACCAATGTATTCAATGGAATTGCCAATCAAAACAACTGGATCATCCCAAGCTTGGAAAATAAATGTATCTGGTGTTTCACGTGTAACACCTAATGCACTATCTAATAATTCCGGTTCTACTGGCATCTTATCTTTTTGATCATCTGGGATTGGAAAACCAATTTTCTTAATATCGATCAATGGATAACCTAGAATCGTCTCATTAGGCAATACATCATCTTTGTTAAAACCATATTTACTTTGATAATCACTGCTTAAAGCCATGTTATTAGCTGAACTGACCACATGACCACCCGCAGAAAATCCAATCGTTAAAATACGTTTGGGATCCAAATGATACTCATCTGCGTGCTCTCTAAAATATTTAACCGTAGTAAGTACATCAAGACCAGCATCTGGATAAATTTTACCTGGATCTTGTACTAAGTTATATTCCATAACCACGCTATTAAAGCCTTGATTATTAAAAGCGATTGCTACTGGTTCGCCTTCTCTTTTAGATAAATGATTAAAACTCCCACCTGGAACCACAATTGCTAAAGGGCGCTTTTGTTCCACTAATTCTGGATTTTGATCCAGCACATAAGTATGGATCTTAAATTCACGCTTATTAAAATTAGTTATGATCAGATTTTCTACTTTCATTTTTTAGTTCCTTCTTACTCATCCCTCTAGACAACATAAATGATGACAGAGGCACTGTTAAAATAACCCCTATTAAAGAATACATGATAATTAAGGCTTCATTAACAAAAAGTTTTTCATTAAGGACTTCACCAATCGTATAGTGCAAACGGAAATACCATAAAAACAGAGCTAAAAAGCTACCGAACATCCCAAATAAAATTGTGTTCATTGCAGTACCTAGCACGTCAGTACCAATGGCTGTACCGCTACTCATTAATTCTTCTTCGCTGATATTTGGATTATGCTTTTTAATTTCAAGTAAACCTGAACTCATCGCTACTGCTGCTTCCGCAATTGCACCCAAAGTTGAGAAAACTGCAACTGTAACAGCAATCATTGGATAATCTAATCCTGGCATTTGTGATAAACCAACTAATAATTCCCCTGCTTCTGGGCCAAGACCCGCAGCTTGAGCAAAATATTGGCATCCCCAAATAAATAGACTAATAACCAAACACACAATAAAAGCAGAATAAAATGAGTTTTTGGCAACTGTATAATCATGCGTACCTAAGAAAATGATCGTAACAAGTTTTAACGGAATAAAAATCAAAGTTAAAATTGCAATATTAATTCCCCAAGAAATCAGCATTGCTACCAAAATCAGCAATATGGTATTGATTAAAACACTAAAGAAACTCCGGATTCCCGTTTCTCCGCCAACAATTGTCATCAAAATAGCTAAAACAACAATTAATGCCATTAACGTACTCATTTATTCTCACCTTCTTTTTTTAAACAAACTCTTCCAATCTCGATCCTTCAAGAAGAATAAACTGCATCCCGTCGCAAAGATAACCGTCAGCACGATCCCGATCGCAGAAATAACACTCTGTGTGGCTCCTAGTGACAGCGTAAAGCCAAAAGTAGAAGCTAAGGTATTGTTATCCCTTAAGTACAAAATCGTCTCAGGCAAAGCACCAGCGATGAAGATCAAAACCAAGACATTGATCAATGGCCCCATGATTTCCTGTCCCATGGTTCGACCACTGTGTACTAATTGCCGAATAGTGATATCTTTTTTAGTTTGGATCAATTCATACAAACTAGAAATAATGTCGGTTGCCTCATCCATGACGGCACCTAAAATTCCGATCAAAGTCTGAGCTAAGAACAACCCACGAGGATCTTGCGTTGCATAATCTCCCGTTTCATATTTCATTTCTGATTCCCCAGTCACATGCATAATTACATAGCATAGAGCAAAAGAAACAAAAATTCCTAAAATAGTTGCTAGCCAAGTTGCTAGCATTTTTTTATTAAATCCTTGAACAATCAATAAACTAAAGAATGACAAAACAATATCAGCTAAACCAAATAGCAAGATAATGTGTGCCCCATTTAGATGAACATCCCAAATAATGACTAAATAGAACAGTGCCCAGCTAATTGCCATAGAAATTACTAATGCAATTGAGTGCATCCCTGATACAGCGATCATTAATGCCACTGTAATTGTAACTACCATCACTAATACCCAATCTCGCTTTGGATTAACAATGGCAGGGTCTCCCTTTTTAATATTGACAAAAATACGCTGACCAGCACGATACTGCTGTGTCGTTAATTGAGAAGGATAATATACATTTTTAGTGGCATATTTTTCTCCTTTATGCTTACCAGATAATACTTTTAAATGTAGAATCTGTTGTCTAGTTTGATCCTGATTCTTATAAACATCCTCATTTTTTTCAATCAAAGTATCTTTAATCTGACTATCTGTAATAACCGCAACCTCATCCTTTTGATAAATATCAGTTGCAAAATAAGTTAATACTGTCAGAATAGCGCCAACAATTGCAGCAATCACTGCAGCTGTATAACGCTTTTTCCATTTAAAATTCAAAGTAACAACTCCCTATTTCTTTTTCATAGTTATTACTGTAAAACAAAAGGCAGCCCGATGTTAGGCTACCTTTAAATTCTTTACTTTTTTGTTTAATTCTTTTTTAAAACTTAAAGATTTTTTGCCACCAATGTTCCTTAGTTTCTGGAAGTTGCATATCTTCTAAGGTACGATGAACATTTGCAGTTGCACGTTTTTTAGCATTTTCCTTTGCTTTAGAAATAATTTCGTCATGCATTTCTTCTTGACTCTTCTGCATGTCTTCCTTTACTTCTTCGCGTTTTTCTGCAGCATCTTTTGGTTTTTCATCGTCATCATTAACAACACCAGAAATATCAGGTAAAGCGGCAATTTTATCGCTATTATCTTTTGGTGCAGCAAGTTGCTTTTGCGCTTCAATTAAATCTTCATTTTGTTTTTGAATGACATTTAATTGCTTTTGCAAAGAACTAATCGCCTCATTTTGATTTGAAATAGTCTTTTGCAAAGTATTCAAAAGCTTAACTACCTGCTGTGTGTCCATCACATCGTTAGAAGTATAGCGAACAGGTTCTTTGACTTTAGGCTCTTCACCTTTTTCACTAACAGCATAAATTTGACGAGCCGCCTCTTGCAAAGTCAAGCCACTATTCTTGGAC
Source organism: Lactobacillus sp. UMNPBX17 (assembly GCF_002553735.1). Classification (NCBI taxonomy): domain Bacteria; kingdom Bacillati; phylum Bacillota; class Bacilli; order Lactobacillales; family Lactobacillaceae; genus Lactobacillus; species Lactobacillus sp. UMNPBX17. The sequence goes on along the minus strand of NZ_PCYT01000010.1, from coordinate 6,759 downwards.
AAGTGATGGAAAGCCTTCAGATCGTCAATATCCTTTTGATGATATAGACGTGCTTTCTGCTTGGTCCGAGCAAAATAGTTTGAATTGCCCGTTACTTTTTCCACAATTAAAGAATATTTTCTCAGTGTGGCTACACTTATTCCTAATTCTTTTGCAGCTGCCTTAGGTGCAGCGAGTTCTTCAAAATCATGCTTATTAGTCGTCATTAAAATCTACCTCTATAAAATTCGGTATTAATCGTGCTTGTGAAGCAAAGTCTTCTTATGGTCAAAGCGTTCCATTCCTACTTCAATTAAACGCGTAATTAATTCAGTGTAAGGAACTCCTGCTTCTTCAAACAACTTAGGATACATACTGATATTAGTAAAACCTGGAAGGGCATTAACTTCAGTCAATACTACTTTACCACCTGGAGTAAGCATAGAGTCAATTCTAGCCATACCACTACATTCAGTAACTTCATAAACCTTACGAGCATTTCTTCTTACAGTGTCAATAATCTCTTGTGGCAAATCTGCAGGGATTTGTAACTTAGAAGTTGAATTGTCATCGTATTTGTTCTTATAGCTGTAGAATGAGCCTTTTGCATTGGTGATTTGTCCTACACCTGCTACAATTGGCTTGTCGTTACCGAGAACGGCAGTTTCTACTTCAGTACCAGGAACAGTTTCTTCAACTAATACCTTATCATCGTATTTAAATGCTTCTTTTAATGCTGCTGCATATTCATCAGCGTTAGTTACATGGCTAACACCAACTGATGAACCTTGGTTAGATGGCTTAACAAACATGTCACGACCAAGTTTTTCAGCAACCTTTTCATAATCAAGTTTATCATTATTTTTGTCATCGTATTCAAAGCGTTTAATTGCGATCCAGTCAGCAACAGGAACGCCAACTCTTTGAGCTAAAATTTTGGTAAATTCCTTGTCCATAGTTACAGCAGCAGCTAAGACATCATCACCAACAAATGGCTTATTCATCAAACGGAATAAACCTTGTAAAACACCGTCTTCGCCTAAGTTACCGTGAACAATAGGTAAAAAGACATCGATTTCTGGTAAGTTTTCTAATTCAATTAAATTAGAAATATTATGAACCTTGTGTGGGTTCTTTACTTGATATGAAGGATCTTCCAAAACTTTGAAACTTTCTTCTTCGTTTGCAAAGTAGCCTTCATTAGTAATCCAAATTGGGTGTACATCAAATTTTTCTTTATCGATTGCTTTATAAATGTTACGACCTGAAACAATTGATACTTCATATTCTGATGAGTTACCACCAAAAATTAATCCAACTTGTGTTTTTTTAGTCATTGTTTTATACCTCTTTTAAATGTTACCAAACCTTTATTATACGCAAAGAATACCAGAAAAACTTAAAATTATAGAATATTTTTCACTAAAGCCTTTTCACAATAGTTTATAATTAGTTAAATAGACTACAAGATCCTAGAAGGGAGTTAAAAATATGCTTCTACGGAAAATCTCGATCACTACAATTGCAGTGATTTTATGTGTGCCATTTATTGGACAGACTGCAAAAGGTGCAACTTTTACTACTCAAGAGATTAATGAAGTGCACAATTTTCAAAAAGAATACGGCAATCTCAATAAAACTCGCTATAATATTAAAAATATTTACGCTAAAAAGCCACATTTAAAGAAGAAATTTAATGCAGGAGCTTTAAATCCAAAATATATTCAAACACAAGTCGATTACATTAATTATTATCGTTCCCTATTTGGCTTACCAAATGTAACTGCAACCACTACTTTTAACAATAATGCTCAAAAAACTGCGGCAGTAATGGCTGTTATCAATGCTAATCCTTTTGTTAATCAACATGGTCTCCCCAGTGAGAAAAGACCTAGCTATATTTCAAAGGGAATGTGGAAATTAGCTAAAGATACTTCTGAAACATCAAATCTGAATTTCAACGTTTCACATCAATCTGCCGGTGACGTTATCACAGATTTAGTGACTGACCACTATAACTTAACTGGATCAGATACAGGCCACCGTGCTTGGCTTCTTTCAACCCGGTTAACCACTACTGGAATCGGAGCAGCATACGGCAAAAACGGCTATCGTTATTCGGTCCAAAAGGTGCTCAACACTAACGATATGTTTCGAGCTGCTAGTCAGCCTGTAGTTGCCTACCCTAGCATGCGATTATTTCCAGTAGAACTGGCTAAAGGGAATAAAACTGTTTGGTCAATTTATTTATCTGACAAGACTGTGAACTCCAAACCAGAAATATCTATTAAAGATTTAGATACTGGTATCACAACTATCGCTACTCACGTTAAAAATTATAGTTCTAGCGGCTATGGCAACTTTAAAACAATCATCACCTATTCACCAGCAAGTACACAAATTATAGCTGGACATGAATATGAGGTTGATATTAAGGGCGTTTATAAATATACCTTCAAGCTATTCAAGCAAGATGGTACTAACGATACTACTAATTACGCCACGGCTCCTGTAGCTCACCAATCCACCACTTCTTTAAGTAATAAAACGGAAGTGCAGTCACCTTTACTAAAGCAAAATAAAATTCTGCGTGCTGTTATTATGCCTAGGGCTGCAATTCTGCCAAATCAATCCAACAATTTACTTAATACTTTAGCTATAGACGGATGGCATCAAAATTTTTTTATAAGACAGTACGCATTCAAAAATCTCATCATCACAGAATGAAATAAAAAAATCCAAGCGTTTGCTTGGATTTTTTAGTTTATAAAACTTTGGATAAGAAATCTTTAGCACGATCACTAGTAGGATGACCGAAGACCTCTTCAGGAGTTCCTTTTTCTTGCAAGTAACCATCCGCCATAAACCAGATTTCATCAGCCACTTCACGAGCAAAGCCCATTTCATGGGTCACAATTACCATTGTCATCCCTGAATTAGCTAAATCTTGCATTGTCTTTAAAACTTCCCCAACCATTTCAGGATCAAGTGCACTAGTAGGTTCATCAAATAGCATCACTTCAGGATCCATCGCTAAAGCTCTAGCGATCGCTACACGTTGCTGTTGGCCACCAGATAAACTAGCAGGAAATTGCTGCGCACGGTCAGCCAATCCTACTTTTTCTAAAAGCTCTAAGCCTTTTTGTTCAGCTTTTTTTTCACTGATACCTTTAACTTTCATTGGCGCAAGCTTTACATTTTCAATTACATTCATATTAGGGAAAAGATTGAAGTTTTGGAAAACCATGCCCATTTTTTCTCGTAATTGATCTAATTCTTTGCCATCTTTTAAACTAGCTAAATCCGTACCATCAAAAACAATCTTCCCAGCTGTAGGATGTTCCAATACATTTAAACAGCGTAAAAAAGTACTTTTACCAGAACCAGATGGGCCGATAATACAAATTACCTGCCCTTTATTTACGGTTGCTGAAATATCTTTTAATACTTCATTTTCACCAAAGGTCTTTTTTAAATGTTGAATATCAATCATTTTAGTCATTGTGTTTCATCCGTCTTTCGAAATAGTTAAGCAGTCTAGTCAAAGTAAAGGTCATGATGAAGTAAATAATCATCGCAATGAATAATGGCAACACACCACGGTAAGTTGAGGTTTGAATAAGTTCAGTTTGGTACATTAATTCTGTTACCCCAATTACGGAAACTAATGAACTGTCCTTAAGTAAAGTGATAAATTCATTACCTAAAGCTGGCCAAATATTTTTCAATGCTTGCGGGATAATTACATAACGGTATGCCTTGGCTTGACTTAAACCAAGAGATCTAGCTGCCTCAGTTTGACCCTTAGCAACTGAAGCAATACCTGATCTAATATCTTCAGCAACATAGGCTCCTGAGTTAAGTCCAATCGCAATAATACCAGCAACTAAGGCAGATAAGTTTGAAATAAGAGCACCAACACCAAAGTAAACGAACAGAATCTGAACCATCTGCGGCGTACCACGAATAAATTCAATGTAGCAAACCGCAATCCAGTGCAAAAGCTTGTTTTGTGACAAACGCATTAGGGCTAAAAGCATCCCCAATACGATACCAATTAAAACGGAGAAGACAGTGATAATAATGGTGTATTCGATCCCCTTAACAAAGTATGGAGCATATTTTGCCATTGTATTAGTCTTTTGTGCCGTCTTCATGTATTTTGCAGCTTCAGGCAAATACTTTTTGTTGATCAAATCATCTTTTTCAACGCGCTTAATTGTCTTATTAACTGCCTTCACTAAGCCGGATTGTCCCTTAGCAATAGCTACCGCGTTCCCAGCTTGTTCTTCACGTAAATCGCTTCTAACAGCCATCAAGCTATTGTCATTTTTAGCATATGCTTTAGCAGTTAATTCTTCCATTACCACACCTGACATTTTGCCAGACTTCAAAGCCAAAACTAAGTTATTGATCTTGCCTAAACCCTTGGCTTTAGACTTCTTCATTTGAGACTGAATCAATTGATATTGAATACTCCCAGTTTGAGCACCAACAGTTTGACCAGCAAAGTCTTTAATCTTCTTATACTTAGCTTGATCGCGCTTATTAATTAAAAAATACTCACCACTTGGCTTGTAATAAATCTGTGAGAAGTCTACACTCTTTTTTCTTTCAGGATTTGGCGTCATAGCAGAAATAACCATGTCAACCTTGCCTGTTTCAAGCGCTATTAATAGAGAATCAAAGCTCATATTTTTAATTACAAGCTTAGCGTGCAGATCCTTGGCAATATCCTTAGCTAGTTCAATATCTACCCCTACATACTTGGTATTGCCATTTACACTAGTAGTAAATTCAAGTGGCGGGTAATCCGCAGAGGTGCCCACTACTAATTCTTTCGACTGCTTAATCTTTTTCATTACAGAGTCGCTTGCTACCTTTTTATCCGCGGCAGCAACTGGTCGATTAAACAAAAAAAGAGTCGAAATTATTGTAATGAAAGCAAGAAACAAATTAATAATCTTTGCCTTTTTCATAAAATTCGCCTATTCTTTCGTTAAATATACCTAAAATTTGTTAATTATTTTTTAATTATATACAGATACTTCGTTATTATGCAAGAAAAACCGTAATCATAGTTACATGATTACGGTTTCTAAACTTATTTAGTTGAAGTAGCTTGCCAAGGAATGGCACAAATAACATAAATAATTGCACCGACAATGACATATTCCAAGAAAACACTACTGCCAATTTCAAGAATTGAACCAAATTCAATGTTATCTACATCAAAAATTACAGGAACTAGCGCTAGTAACCCTGATATCAGAATTAGCCAAAATCCGGCCCACATTCCCGCAGCAGTTGCATTATGAATCAGCACTCGCGTTGAAGCTTTAGATTTCATATCATTAATTAATGAAATCAGAGTAATAATAGTCACAATCACAATGATTACATTAACGATTAATAATAAACTAGCAATATTGGCACCAAGTGTCACAATATTTAAGTTAAATGCCTTAACAATTGCATAAGGAGCATTAGCACCTTGTTTTTTTAGTTTATTATTGATCACTTGTGCTCCACTTGAAGAGCCTTTATCAATTCCTTGATTAATATCCGTTAAAATCTGTTGAGCAAGACTTAAATTATTAACCTTAAACCAGTGAATGCCTAACGTATAATCAATTATATGGTCGGCAATTGGCTGGGTTTGTGCCTGTGCAAGTAGATTTGCGTCATCTTCGTCGCGAGCATTAATTACATCTGCCAAAACATCAAAATTTTTATTAACTTGGCGTACAATAACGGCTTGATTGTAACTAGTCCTGATTTGTTTTTTCATAAAAATAGGATTCAGAAAAGTTGCCGTTATCAATGTTAAAGCCGCAGCCAAAAAGATCACAAAAGCCATCATGCGTTTATACTGGCCAGCTTGTTCTTGCCCCATTCGTCGCAAATTGGCTCTTCTGCCTTCAACCATCACGATTCCCCTTTAGCTGAAAATTTCTTTACCTTCATCAAACATCGTATCAATTGCACGGTGAACAACTTCCATATCAGCTGATTCGATGATTTCATGTCCCTCTTTTAGAGCTTGATCAATTTCACGAGAAGAACAATGCAAGAAACTAAACATTAATGCACTCGTAGCATAGTCTGCAAGAGCCTCTGCTGATAAGTGGTGCTTCTTACGATCATGGTAAAGCCGTCCGATACCACTAGTTACAAATGCAATCCCCGTTTCAAGCTCGTCTTCATCAACATCAACGTCGTCAAATAAATGATTGATATTGATCCAATCATTAAGCATTACGCCCCAGTTATCCAGGGTTGCATTGCTGACAAAGGCTTCTGAAATAATTCGATCAAGACCTTCATCATGCATCCCTAAAATTGCAATAGTATAAATAAAAGCCTTAGTTCTTGCATATGGTGCATTACTATTAGCCATATCGTAATTATTTACTTGTTGTCCTAAAGTATTAAAAAGATTACGAATAATGTCATTAGTTAACTTGGCTTTATGAGGATAATATGACTGCAGCAGGGACTTTGAAATGCCTGATTTTTCTGCAATCATTTGCAAAGAAACATTATCCATTCCATTTTCTCTGATTAAATGAAAAGTATTGCCAAGAATAACTCTCCGTCTTTTCATATTTTTCCGTCGTGCCATGGTTATTCCTCTATCTTTCTATCTATACAACACAAATCAATTATACCAATCATTGCTATTTGTAAATAGTTTTATGACTTAAACTTAAATAAAAAATAATGGCGGATTGTAAAATCAAATTGAACACTTCGTTCAAATATTAAAAAAAGTCCATT
>NZ_PCYT01000109.1:0-2484 GCF_002553735.1 Lactobacillus sp. UMNPBX17 | reverse complement strand
TAAAGAAATAAATTTAAGGAATCATTCATCCTTACACAAACTATTTTACAGTCTCATTATTCGTGCTATAATTACCTTAATTTTTACAGAAAGCGAGGACTAAAATGCGCGACATTTTAGGTTTAAGTTTGAGAATGAATTATTTCCTTTCATTCGTCAAACGCTACTTAAGGCTTAACCCAGATTTTTAGCTGAAAGTCTGGGATTTTAAACTACAACTGAATAGTAATTTTCCCTGGCTTTCAGCGACATTAGCAGTGTTGTGAAAAGGAATGGGAAAATGTTTAACTTAATCGAAAAAGAAAATGTCAATGTCAGACGATTATTAGCTGGACGAGTGTTAACTAACATCGCAGATTCACTATTTTACATGGCAATTTTGTGGTTCTTTAAGGTGCGCTTTAATTCACCAGTGATTTTGTCCCTGATTTTCATTGCGGACTCATCAATTGATATGCTGTCGTTTACTTTGGGTCCACTAATTGATCGCATCTATATCAAAAAGATGCTTAAAATTGTAACGGTAGTGCAGATCGTTACTAGCGTTATAGCGACGTTGTTGTTTCAAGCTAAGCTGTGGCAAAATCTAACAATTTGGTTTTTGTTAGCAATATACGTTATTTCAACGATCGGCTCGACTTTGATTTACCCTGCAGAAGAAAAAATTTTGCCAGTCATCGTTTCGAAAACGAAACTAGCTAAAGTAAACGGCGTTTTTCAAATGACTTATAAGACGCTGGATTTGTTCTTGAATGCAGCGGCAACATTATTGATTACTTGGGTGTCACTTGATTTCACAGTGATCATTTCTGCAGTATTTTTTGCAGGTGCTCTAGCCTTTTATACCAAGTTGATTCTGCCCAGGAAATTATTGTTGCCTGAATCTACGAGCGAGTATTTTACGGAAAACTATTGGCAAGATCTGCTTAAGGGCTGGCAGACTTTGAAACAAGAAGACAAGATAGCACGCTTGATCATGCCTTTTGCAGTGACTAACTTGTTCTATGGGATTTCGTCTGTTGGTCTGCCTTATTTTGCAACGGAGCATTTGACTAAATCAGCGATTGGCTATGGTAGTTTAGAACTAGCTTCATCAATAGGTGGGCTAGTTGGCAGCATGTTAATTCAACGGCTAACTTTTGATAAAAATAAAATTGAAAGATTGGTCGTTGTATGTCTGGCATTGTCTGGCTTGGCGATTGTGCTTGAGCCAGCTGTACCCAAAGGGATGCCAATTTTGCTGTTAATTCTGTTTTTCACGTCCGAATTATGGATTGTGATGATGAATATTAACTTCAAAGTGTTGGTGCAAGAGAGCTTTAGTCCGCATGTTTTAGGTCGAGTAGAGACGATCAATGACTCGATTCTATCATCGATGATTCCGATTGGCTCATTTTTAGGCGGGCTGATTGTAGCGCGTTTTGGTGCAGATTGGGCGATTGCACTTGAGGGAGTTGCTCAAATTTTGACAGCAGGATATTATTTTGTGATTGAGAAAAAGAAGTAAATAAATAGCAGTGGTCGACTGGATCATTGCTTTTTTTGTAAAGAAGAGCGGTCAAATGATCACCACAATGTGTCTCTAATTGAACTGTCCCATGGTTAATCATTTTTTCAACCATTTACGATTATTGCTTTTGGTAGTAATATAAGTAAAAATATAGTACAATAAGTTGTACAATATAAGGAGGGATTAGTCTATGGATGCGGTTAATTACAGTAATTTTCGTAAAAATTTAAAGCATTATTTTAAGCAAGTCAATGATGATAGTGAACCTTTGATCGTAACTAATAAAGAACCAGAGGATAATGTGGTTGTATTAGGTAAAGAAGATTATGATGCCTTGGTTGAAACATTAGAAATTCAATCTAATCAATACCTAATGGACAAGATTGAAAGAGGGCGTAAACAAGTTAGTGAAGGCACGATAAAGCAACATGAACTAATTGATCCTGAGCAGGTAACAAAATCATGATCGTAGCATGGACGGATGATGGTTGGAACGACTATGTGTATTGGTATGACGATGGTGATTGTAAAAAGGTATCAAGAATAAACGATCTTGTGAAAGATATGAAAAGACATCCATTTACAGGTATTGGTAAGCCTGAGCCCTTAAAGAGAAATCTATCAGGGTTATGGTCAAGACGAATCGATTCGAAAAATCGGATCGTCTATGACTGTCATAAATCAATGATAACTATATATTCATGTAAGGATCACTATTGATAATTGGAGTTTTGCAGCAATGATTAATTTCATTGCTGCTTTTTTCATTGACTAAAAAATATAAAGTGCTATTTTTATTAAAATTGGACAGGGGGATTGCTATGAAAATTGGAGTTTCAACAAGTTTAAAAATATATGTGTAATTGTGTTTCTTAAGTATTATAAAGTGTGTTATAATCTCGCTACAAGGTGGTGAGATTTTTTTATGTCTAGAATTATGTATTTAAAAGAAGCTGCTGCCTATCTTGGCAAAG
>NZ_PCYT01000108.1:0-2484 GCF_002553735.1 Lactobacillus sp. UMNPBX17 | reverse complement strand
GGGTTTAGGGCACTTTCTCAGAGGACTTGAGTTTGATTGCTCTGGGAAGTTAGCATTTAATGAAAAGAAAGCCGCAAAACAAAATATAGGCCACAAATAAGCCAACTGTGATCTTCTTTTTCATTTTCTTCCCCAATAACTAACAGAAAAACCAGCGTTAACTTTACGCTGGTTTTAATAATACCTTAGCTTATTCTACAATAGCTAGTTTATTTTTATAATTTCTTACCTAATTCCTTGATGTACTTACGAAGTGCATCGCGTGTCTCTGGGTGAGTTAAACCATATTGAATAGAAGTTTCAAGGTAACCTTCCTTATTACCCACATCAAAGCGTTCGCCCTTAAATACATGGGCAAATACACGTTGAGTCTTGTTCATGGTATCAATGGCGTCAGTTAATTGAATTTCGCCGCCACGACCTGGCTTTTGGTGTTCCAAAATGTCGAAAATTTCAGGTGTCAACAAGTAACGGCCGATAATTGCCAAGTCACTTGGAGCCTTGTCAACAGCTGGCTTTTCCACAAAGTTTTTAACATTGTATAAATCAGGTGCAATATTGCCATCTGGAGCAATTACACCATACTTGGAAACTTCCTTGTGTGGCACCTTCATAACGGCAATGGTTGATGCGTGAGTCTTGTCGTAATCGTTGATCAATTGCTTAGTCAAAGGCACCTTGTCCTTCATCAAGTCGTCGCCAAGCATAATCACGAATGGTTCACCAGCTACGAAGCTACGTGCGCGGTAGACTGCATCCCCCAAGCCAGCTGGGTGTGGTTGACGAGTGTAGTACAAGTTCACACCCAAATCAGTAATTTCTTGGGTTAACTTAAGCAAACCAGACTTACCGGTCTTTTCCAAGTCTTGCTCCAATTCGGGATTAGAGTCAAAGTGGTTTTCAATCGCACGCTTATTTTTACCAGTAACGATCAAAATATCTTCGATTCCTGAAGCCTTTGCTTCTTCAACGATAAATTGAATGGTTGGCTTGTCAACAATTGGCAACATTTCCTTAGGCAATGCCTTAGTTGCTGGCAAAAATCTAGTGCCTAATCCTGCTGCAGGGATAATCGCTTTTCTTACTTTCATACTTTCTATACCTCCTCCAAAGATTATAATTAAATATATTTTAAAACATTCTTTAAAATTTTGCTCGTTTTCTGCAGATTTGCAGATTAAAATGATGACCAGATTAATCAATCATTATCTGTATCGTCGCCATTGATAATATCCGCAAAACCGCTTTTAACATCTTTATTAGCTGTTTCTTTAACAGCAATATAATTTCCATTGGTCGTTTGATCAACTAACACAATAGGTTGATTATCATGAACACAGAATAGATACGTTATATGTTGTTCAGCATCGTCATCATTATAATTAAAGATCGAAACTACCTGATAATCATATTTTTTCTTTAATTCTGGATCCCATCCGATATCGATACTTTCGCTTTCATCAGCATCTTTGTCACTATCATCAACTAGTTTCATTTTTCCATCTTAAAAATATCTGGATACTCCTCGCTAGCTCTAGTCTTTAGATGCTCATCACCAGTATATTCATCACAATCCTGGTCCATCTTATCGCCAAAATCACTCATAAAATCAGATAATTTTTCTTCTTTGGAATCATTCCACGATAACTTACTAGTATCTTCTGTACCACTTTTGGTATTTTTATCTGATGATTGTCTATTATTCTTTTTTTGCACAGAAACTTTTACCTTTTTACCAATATTTTGTACATCTTTTTTACATGAGCTATGTGCTACTTTTTTAGCTAAAGCACGAAAATATACAGGTTGTGTAGCGCCCTTTTTACTATCTACAAAAGTAATTTGTGCCCTCTGAGGGTGATTTATATCAGATACTACATAACCGACCTCTGGCGTTACTACATATACTGCTCCTTGTGCAGGAGCTTTTACATTATAATCACCAAAATCATATTCAGGATATGAAGTAATATTTAAATCACCATTTTGCGCGTTATCAAACGCTTTTTCCCAATCGGGATTATCTTGGAAATTCATATGAGCAAATGCAATAGTGAATCCAGCCGTATCATGTGCCGTCATTTTATCGCTATTATAGCCTATTGATTCAGCAGCGTGATCAACAGCCTCTCCTTTTTTATGTCCAACAAAAGGAATAGAATTAGCATAATTACTATTCTAGCTTTGTAAAGTAAAGAACACGACTCCACCAGCGGCAAGTACTATTGTACAAGTTGCAATTATTAAGCAATTACGTCGAATTCTACTATTTTCCTTTTGCTTTTCGCTCCCAATAATCGGTTTTATCCTAGATTTATTTTGATCGCTTAAATTAGTACCACATTGATCACAAAACTTATCATTGGCATCGATTTTTGAACCACATTTTGGGCAATATTTTATTTTTCTCCTCTTTTTAATCCATTAGCTTTTTCTACTCTAAGTCAAGTGTTATCAACGATTTTAAGCAATTTTATTTTGAAA
>NZ_PCYT01000107.1:0-2518 GCF_002553735.1 Lactobacillus sp. UMNPBX17 | reverse complement strand
AACCCTTCTTTTTTTGTTATCTAATTTCTATTTACACAAGAATTTATACTGAACCTTTATTTTATGCAAAAAAAGAGCCGAATCACAACGATTCGACTCTTTTCAATTTGTCAATGTCTTAACTTAATGACATTGGCTATGAGCTAGCAGCGTTTTTTATTTAGGCAGAATGATTTCTACATCAGTGTAAACGTCAAGGACTTGAGCATCGCAGCCGTGATCGATCCAATTAGTGATGTGGGCAAGAAGAACGTTAGTCATGCTCTTAATATGTTTATTGGAATAATCGCTATTGAAAAGGTGCTTTTGCATCTCTGTAAAAAGTGTGCGATTAATTTGAGTGCAGATATGATTAGTGTGCTTTTTTCGAGTTAGACGATAAATGTTAGTGTAGAAAAGACGATCATTGCCAATTTGTCTAAGAAAGGCGAAGACCAATTGATTCGATTGGCAATCACCATATTCACGGAAATGGTTTCTAATTTCTGCTTGAATACTTTTACAAAATAAATCGGTTAATCCAGTATAAGTATTATAAAAGACGCCGCGGCTCATGCCAGTAGCCTTGCAAAATTGGGTAACAGAGTATTTGGTAATAATACCTCTAGTTAATTCCTCGCGTAAAATCTCGTAAGTTGTAAGTTTTCTCATTCCATTCATCCCTTTCAATGACAACTCCAAGTAAGTTCAAAGATTTTGTTTAAATTTTATTTTTATAAAATATACCAAACCTACATAAATATAGCAATAGCCATTTTTGATAATAATTGGTTTATGGCTTGATGTAAGCATAGTTCAAGCAGGTTATATATAAATAGATATTTCAAAAAAATTTTTATAAAATAAAAAAACAAAAACTAGAATTTAAAACTTATAATTGCTGAAGGTGCTTGAAACGTTGATATAACAACATTCTTGCCGAAAATACGATGAGAATAGGCTTTTAAGTACTTACTTTTAATTATTAATCTTGCCTAATATAGAACACAAAAAGGTCAAATTGTCTGAAAACCAGAGCAATTTGGCCTTTTTAAGTAAATTAAAAGAGTTCAAACAGGTGACTAAACCTTTTTGAACTCTTGGATTAGGAAACTTTATTAGGTTTTAAACTACAACGTCAATATTAACGATTAAATTTCTTGTAGTTTTGGATGTAACGCTTAGCAACGCCCATCATGTGAACACTAATCTTGCTTGAATCGCCTCTTAAACCACTGAAGCTAATGCCAAAGTATTTAGTCTTAGCATCGTAGTGCTCAGTACGACAACCAAGCAAGTCGCCAGCGTGTTCCCATTCAGTGTATCTTGAAGAATCATTCATTTGACTGTATGAGCCATAGAAACCACCGAAAAGCATTTGCTTAACGTTGAAGTAAATTTGGTTCTTCAATGCTGACATGGTACGCATATTAGTGTGGTAAGTTGAAGAAATAGGTAAGGCCGCTTCGTCTTCGTAGACTTGACCTACTCTTGAGTTAAGACCAGAAGCCTTAGCTGCACGCTTGATACCAGGTACATAGTGGTCTGCATCCCAACAAGACTTGTTGTGTGAGTAGTATTGTTCAGCTACACGATCTGCAAAGTGCAAAGCACCAGCTTTGTAAGTCCAAGGCTTCTTGCCAAGTTGATGACGAGCAGAGTTAATCAAGCTTAAAGTGTACTTGCTCAATTCAACCTTTTGGCTGTGGCTTAAGTTAGTTACGTTAACTAAAGTATCGTCAGAACCAGCACCACTGTATGTGTTTTCTATCATGCCTTTCTTTGAGGCATTGATTAAAGCCTTGCTTGCTCTACCAGTTTGGTTCCATTTAATAATGGCACTCTTAGTATAACCAGAAGGCAAAGTAATAGAAGCAGCTTCAACAGTTGAATTTGCTGCAGTCTCTACATTATTGTTTAAAGCGGTAATAGTGCCACCAGCTAAAGCAGCGGCAATACTAATGGTGGATAAAAGTTTAGCATTCTTTCTCATTTTCCTAATCCCTTATTTATTAAAAAGTTATTCTCTGTCAAAAATTCCCAAAAATATGAAAATTCAAAGCTCAAGAAGTAGTCAATTTCTTGAGTCCCGCTATAAGTCTCTTCAAGTAATAGACTAACAGGAATAAAACCAAAGTCTATATGTGAAAAGATTTAATAACAAAAGACAATAATATATGGATATATATGAAAGGGGATAGCGTTAGAAACGCTGGTAGCATGTTGCTTGAGGGAAATGAGGATATTAAGCTGCACACTTATTAAATAATGTAAAAAAAGTTTTTAAAAAATAATAATATATAATTTTTTATATTAATATAACCTCAATTATTTTAATATAGTAGTATTTTTTAAAAGAGAAAATGCCATTATATCGGGGATTAAAGGCATTTTGTGTAAATAGTGCAGGTTTATATAGTAGAAAAATAAAATAAATAAAAATTGATATTTTTTAAGCTTGTTATGATAACAAGTATATATAATACGCGTGGTGCTAGTTAAATCGTTTTAGTTACTAAAAAAGTCCAATCTTGTTAGA
>NZ_PCYT01000106.1:0-2531 GCF_002553735.1 Lactobacillus sp. UMNPBX17 | reverse complement strand
GACGTTACCCATTAAAAAATTTAATAAAATTAACCTTGGTTTATACTGATAAACCAAGGTTAATTATGCTTAATAATCCGGCTTTATTAATTTAAAAACTTTATGTTAATCTTCTAGTTAGAGTTTTTTAATATTACTTTATTTTTTAATTCATTTATAGTAATAGCTAACGTTAGAATTCCCATACACAAAGGATATAAAAAATTAGAAGTAGTAGATTCCCCAAATATCATTGGTCCTACAATATTCTGTAATTGTCCTCCCAAATTTATAGCACTTAAATCCAAAGTCAAATATTGAGATCTACTAAATTCAACCATATAAACAGCTAGAGCTGCAGAACTAAATAACTCAGCTATTATTTGAACAATAACTAACAATATTAGTAATATTAAATAAAACTTTTTTGTATTATTAATGTTAGAAATAACTATTCCAAAAAATGATATCCCTAAACAGAATCCAGAAATAATCCAAAAAATATCATAAACTTTCTTTTGAACGGCAATTTTATTTACAAAACCTTGAAAAAGAGCAATAACAATAGTATTACATACAAACGCAGTAGGTGCCATCCATGTTAAGTTAGTAAAGTTTTTTACAACTAACAAAGGAATATAAACGTTTAGTAAAGTCCTATGAAATGAAAAAATAAAGTTTTCAATAATCAAATTAAATCTTTTTTTATTTATTAAGGAACTTTTAATTGCTTTAAAAGATGTTAATGGTGAACGCTTAATATTAGCTGACGTTACATCAACATCTTTTAAAGCATAGTTATAAATTAAAACAACTAATATAAAAGAAAAAGCATTAATAATCAAAGCTATAAATAAATTTAATTTAAAAAAACTTATTATTCCACTTATACCAGCACCGATACCATATCCCAGATTAGTTGGTAAAGCCATATTTCCCATTAAAATCGAAGCTTTTTCTTTACTCAACGGTGCAACTATTAAACTTCTAGTTAAAGAGGCTGCGGATCGATCAATTATTCCAAACAAAGTCATAAAAATTAAGAAACTAATATTTCCTTTTATCCCTTGCCATAACAACATTCCAAATGCTCTTAATATATAAGATACCGAAAATATTCTTAATTTTCCTAATCGATCAGCAAGGTATGCAACAGGTACGGAAGCAACCATGCCAGATATTGCTGATAAAGTCAGCCCTATTCCTATCAAAGTTGCACTGACATGACTATTATTCAAAAAGAAAATAGTTGAAATACTAACGAACGAACCTGTTCCTAAAGAATCTACGCCAGAAGCTAGTAAGGCAGCTCGCTCAATTAATCTTTCTTTATTTATAGCGATCATTTTATTTTGCCACAAGTTGGACAATCTGAAAGTTTAGGGATTGGAATTTTATAATAATCATTTGAAAAACTGGATGCGCAAAGCAGATATCCACGAGCTAAATCTCCTTTTTCCAAGATAATCTTCAAAACTTCATTAGCACCCATTACACCAGCAATACCAGTTCCTATACCCCAAACTGCTACTGGTCCTCTACGACTTTCAGCTAAATCTGGAAATGCACATTGTAAACACGGATCTACTTTAGCATCAAGCATAGTCAGTACATAACCATAGCCATACTGTGCAGAAACATGTACCATAGGGATATTATTATCTACACAATATTTATTGACCATTAAACGTTGTTCTGGACCATCTCCACCTTCTAAAACAATATCATAATTAGATAATAAAGTATTGATATTTTGAGGTGTAACTTTTTCTTCTGAGTCAATTATTTGAATTTCTGGATTTAAATGCCTCAATCTATTCGCAGCAACTTTAGCTTTATATTTTCCAATATCATCAGTGGTATACAATATTTGTCTATTCAAATTACTTAATTCAATTTTATCAAAATCAATGATCTTAATTTTTCCCACTCCAGCAGCTGCTAAATAATAAAGCAACGGTGATTTAACTCCACCAGCACCTACGCTAACTACACTAGCATTACTTAAGCGTTTTTGACCCTCTTCACCTATTTCTGGCATTTGAATTTGTCGATTATATCTAGAATTTTCAAATATCATTTTCTATTCCTTTCTTAAGCAAAAGAGCCTGGATATTTCCAGACCCCCAAAAAAAGGCTCTTAAATTAACCGTCACAAGTAACCACACCTACTAATGCAACATTATCAGTCGCATTAATTGTTTGGTTAAACTTGGCTAATTTTCCATTTACTAAAACTCTACATAACTTTCTAGGCTCATTTAACGTGGTATTAAAAATATTATGTTTCAAGTCTTCATCTAAAGATACAACTCTTTGAATCATATCTTTTACTTTTGAACCTAAACGTAAATCATAATCAATATGATTTACTCCCAATCTACCTTCAGCAATACCTCTTAATTGAACAGTAATCATTTGACCTTATCTCTTTTCATTAAAATCAGATTCTAATACTAGACAATGATTATTAATACCGTTTATCCTTACAAATCTGTGAGACTGTAAAATAGTTTGTGTAAGGATGAATGATTCCTTAAATTTATTTCTTT
>NZ_PCYT01000105.1:0-2634 GCF_002553735.1 Lactobacillus sp. UMNPBX17 | reverse complement strand
GCTTTTTTCATTTTTTAATATTAAAAAACAAACCTTTTCTCAATGTTTAGTACTAGCTATATAGTAATCATTCATAAGAACAGACTTCGACCAAGTTTCCATCTGGATCCCTAGTATAGCAGAAGTCATTTTTCCATGTGCACCATGCTTCTCTACTGGGCCCGAAATAATCTCTTGATTATTTGATTTATACTTAGCTATCACATTTTTAATAGGTTGATCAGTTTGAAGACAAAAATCAAAAACTCTCGTTTCCAATTGTTTAGCCACAATTGCGTTAACCCCATTAGTCTTTTTTCTCAGTCGAATTAATTAATCACCACATTGAAGAGAAACGAAGCCATTTTGTTTATCAACAATAGGCAATCCTAGAATTTCATGATAAAAATTCTTAGATTTATTTAAATCAGTCACAGTAATTACAAAATGATCCAAAGCAATAATTGTCATATTTTTACTGCTTTACATAAGTTATATTATTAAACGTGTTTATTTTTGGAACGATAAATCAATGGAATAACTTGTTTTTCAAATTCTGAGCTCTTAATTGGAATAATTACATCATCATCAACATTAAAAAGCTTAAGCTGTCCTTTTACTTTAATCGGATCAATCAAATTCTTAAGTTTAATGTACCAATAATAGCATTGATCGACATCATTCCAGTCTATTCGATACAGATCCATCACGCAAAGTGCATATCCTGGTGCAGAATTCGGCACTCTTTTTGCCGTAGAGCACATCAGAATTGGTCCACGATAATTAGTTTTCCACGTGCGGTATTCTATTTTCTTGGTGCCGTTAATCATCTGCATGATATAGTCACCACGCACAGACAAGGCTTTCATTATTTATCCCAGTGTTCTTTGATAAATTTTTCTCGGCCACCCGCTTCTTCCATTGCATAACGAAGCGGATCTTTTTTATAGAAATCTTGGTGATATTCTTCTGCTGGATAAAATGGTTGAGCTGGTTCAATTTGCGTTACAATCGGATCATCGAACTTGCCGCTTTCAGCTAATTCTTGTTTGGACTTCTCCGCAGCTTCCTTCTGTGCTGGTGAATTATAGTAAATTACGGGACGATATTGATCGCCACGATCTTGGAACTGCCCCATTGCATCCGTGGGATCAGTAACCTGCCAATAATATTGAAGCAACTTTTGATAAGGCATTTTTTCAGGATCGAAAGTAATTTCAACGGCTTCTGTATGCCCAGTTTTACCCGTGCAGACTTCTTCGTAAGTTGGATTAGCAACATGACCACCAGTATACCCACTAACTACCTTTTCTATTCCGGGCAGCTTATCAAATGGACTCACCATGCACCAAAAGCATCCCCCAGCAAAGATTGCCGTGTCTAATGCGCCTTTAAGCTTGGTATCAGTGATTTTCGTCTGTTCGTTATTCTCCGTCATTCTCTCATAACCTCCTAAATTCCGTGAAGTTTTCGTTTTTTTTCGGTTTTCATTCTTAAACCGAATTATAAACTAGATTATAATAATTTTTCATAATTTTTTAAAATAAAATGCAAAAAGCCACCCAAGAAGGTCTTTCATCCTTCTAAATGGCTTTTTTACTACATATCTTTTGCAGATTTCGTCAAATCATTCTTATCTGAAATCCAAGTAAACAATGGCAAATCAATATGACCATTTTCGTCAATTGAATTCATTACTTTTTCCATAAAGAATTCCTGCCAATGCTTATCTGGTTGTACACCGGGATGACCTAATTGAGGAACTAGCCATCCTTCACTCAATGGCTTGATTGGATTAAGACCTACTACCATCCCAATAGTATAGTTTGAAAAATCAAAACTGCCTTCGACTACTTTCCATTTAGGATTTTTCATTAATTCAGGTTGCAATTTATTTAACATTTCAGGCGGAATTTTACCCTCAGTAATTGCCATTCTGCCCTTAATTGGGCCATTTTTCTTTTCAAATTCTTGCAAAGTGCCTTGCATAAATAATTTTTGCCCCAATTGATCAAATTTCTTCTCTTCTTTTAACATAGTTAATTAATCAACTTCCTTTAATATGCTTAAGCTTTATTATACAGAATTTTATCAATGAAAAAAGCTTTCAAGATTCAATTAAACCTCTTAATCTTACATCTATAATCTAAATGGTTTAGTCACGCCCTTAGATTTAGTAGATAATATAAATATCATGAAAAAGTTTTTATATTTTATAATTTTACCGATATTAATTTTATTCATTCTATATTTTTATTTACCTGTCAACTACCCTAGACTGAAGTCTAGGGCTTAGTGGCTCGTTAGCTTGCGCCAACCAGAACACCAACTTGCTTAGATACGGACTTGACTTACCAGCAATAATCTTTTGGCTATTGCCGATAGAGGTCGTCTAATTACCAAAGCCTTTTGAGTCCGTGAGTTGCTAGCGGACTGCAGCCCCGAATAAGGCTGCTTCTTTTATTTTAGGATTCTGCCACTTGCCTAATCCTTTTTCTAGAATATTCACTGCCGCATTCCAATCGCGAATATGGTGCGTCTGACAGATTGGGCACGTCCATTCCCGATCCTTAAGGGTTAATTTCTTATAGCTATTTTGTCCCATAATACTGCCACATTGATGGCATCTTTGGGTGGTGTACTTAGGATCAATTG
>NZ_PCYT01000104.1:0-2652 GCF_002553735.1 Lactobacillus sp. UMNPBX17 | reverse complement strand
CATAAAAAATCTCACCACCTTGTAGCGAGATTATAACACACTTTATAACACTTAAGAAACACAATTACACATATATTTTTAAACTTGTTGAAACTCTTATTTAACTTGCTCTAAAGCCTTGTCAATTGGAGTGTCTCCGCCAGTCATCTCAATTACCTTATATTTGGTAGCAGGGAACTTCAGAACATCTGCAAGTACCTGTGCAACATCTGGAATTGGATTTGATTGAGACTCAGAATTATTAACGGACACCAGCTACTAGATCTTTAATTAAATCTTTGCCGGAGCCACCAAATACGAAAACTTTACTCATAATTCTTCTTCTTTCTAATCATTGTTTTAATAAATTTTGCTTTTTAGACTATTTAATTACGTTAAAATTTACGGTGGCATCTATTGTAATCGATTACAATAGATTCGACTCTCAAATGAAGCTAGGGATGCTCTAATCAGGCAACGATTATTTCCTTGAAACGGCAGCTCTATATCATTATTTAAAAGATATTCCATTCAAGAAGTTAATTTCATCCGATAAAATCAGAAAGAATCCAATTTTTTTTGGACCATATAAGGTAAGCAGGTGGTTAGAGGTCAATCAGTAACTTGGGTACCTAACAAATATTATTGGAGAGGCACACCTAAGCTAAACAAGATTATCGCCCAAGTGGTTTCAACTAATTCAGCTTCACAAGCTATCAAGAGTCACAAGTTTGATATTGCTGACGTAGTTAACTCTCAATGGCAAGTCACTTAAGATTCACTTGGCTACAATGAGTGGTTTAGCTGTCCAAGAGTCAATCGTACAAAATTACATCCAACAATGGCATAAAATCGGTTTGAATGTTAGCTTAACCGGTGGTAGATTAATGGAATTTAATTATGTCTATGATAAACTTGACCATGACGATAAAAATATTGATATGTTCAGGGCTGCTTGGTCATTGTTAACTGAACCATCACCAAGAGGGATGTACAGGGATGTACAGTGAGAACAATCCGATGAATGACTCAAGATTCGTAACTAAGGAAAATTAGAAAGGACTAATGATCATGCAATTTCATGATTCTGATGAAACTATTCACATTCCACCACAAGATATTTTCGAAGATTTACTTGATCAAGTAGAAAAATTGCAAACGCAAGTAGATGAGCTCAAACGTCTGCAATACAGCAATTCTAGCAATGCACGGGATGTTTTTCTGTATGGCTGTGAATTGGCTGGTAGTCAATATCTTGATTTAGCAGATCACGTGGTGCCAAAACTCCATGAAGATGATCCATTAGTTTTGATGCGTGAGCCCAATAACCAATATGATGAACATGCGATTAGCGTATATACTACAGGTGGATTGAAGCTGGGTTATTTGCCAAGAAACAACAATCTAATCTTGAGCCGTTTGATGGATGAAGGAAATTTATTATTCGGTAAAACTAAGACCTTTCATTGGGATGGTAAGAGCCTGTACCTAATTGTGAAAGTTTATATGCGCGCATAAAAAATAAAAACTACTGATAGATCAACGTTTTTAACGAAAATTATCAGTAGTTTTTGTTTTATATTTTTGATATTAAGCAAATGAACGAGGATTTACATCGTGTGCATATTCTTTTAATTCCAATAAACTATACTTCTTACCAAATAAAGTATTTTTATCGGGAACTAAGCGATATGATTTGCTTAATCTCTTCATAAATTTGTTGGTAAACATCTTTCTCTTTTTACCACAAAGCGTATGTTGATTCAGCCATTGTTCTGCTTGATTTCTTGATAGATATCTCATGAAATCTTCCTTTCTATTAGTCGAAGTTGTGAGTAACTTGGCTGTTATCTGACTTTTCAACTATATTGTAGTACTGTAATTGGAATTGGTTAAAATATAATAGTGAAAGGCATAAAATTGATGATAATTTTTTGATTAGATTATAAATTGGCAAATCAGTTTTTTACTAATTTTGATGAGCCGGTAGGCAAGCGTCTGTGTGATCATGATGATATCATCGATGTCACTTTGTATTTTGCAGATAATACTCAAGAAAGAATTGAACTTGCTTGGAGTGAAAATAGTGAAGACAATAATGAGTGGCAGAGTCATCATTTAGAAGTAAAAAGCCGCTTGATAAAAGTGATCTAGATCAAATTAAACCAGGACTAGCAGAGAAAATGAAAAAAATCGAGCAAAAAGATCGATTTTTGAATCGTAAGATTTTGAGAATCTATGTAGGCAAAGTGGAATAAACCAAAAAATGACTCAATACCTTGATTGGTATTGGGCCATTTTTACTATCCGGCAATTAACATTTTCCAAAGTAGGCTACTAGTATACCAATTGTGTGGTTGAATTGCGGCTAAGCTAGCAACGATGATGCATATTCCAGCTGTTGAAATAGTGATTGAAAATATGCAGTTGACTAAATTCGATGGATAGCCACTTTTATGCGCTTGACGAAAAATATTGATAGCAAGCGCCACAAACACTAAACCGACAAATATTCCAATTTGATAATATATGTACAAATTAAATTTCTCCCGTTAATAAGATTTCATTCTGGGAATATTATAATACTTGATCTTAGAATAGAAAATTACAAATTAAATGTGTCTGGGAAAAAACTAACTTTCAGATACCAAAAGACGATCAATCCAACTCTTA
>NZ_PCYT01000103.1:0-2675 GCF_002553735.1 Lactobacillus sp. UMNPBX17 | reverse complement strand
AGTTGGATTGATCGTCTTTTGGTATCTGAAAGTTAGTTTTTTCCCAGACACTTTTTTGTATATCTATTTCTCAGCGTCTAAATATTTTTGTAGGACCCTGAAGACACCATTTTCAGTATTGGCAGGTGCGATATATTTAGCATGTTCTTTAACACTTGGCATCCCGTTAGCCATAGCATAAGAGTATTTTGCAAAATCAAGCATAGCAATATCGTTGCCGCCATCACCAAATGCGATTAGATCATCACCAGTTAAGTTTAATTTGGCTAATAAATGCTTTAAACCGGCGCCTTTATTGATACCATAAACATTAGTATCAATAGCAGTATTAGCAGATCCAAATGCAGAAATTTTTTGTTCATGCTTTTCATTGAATTCTTTTTCAATTTCTGGCGCCTTAGAATTGTCTAAACTAAAAGTGATTTGCAAGATATCCTTGTTGGGTAAATCTGACCAATGATCAACAACTGCACTTTTGCCAGCGAAGTATGCTAAGAAGTCACGCTCAGTTTTAGGAATAGCTTTGTGGAAGTAGGCTACATCGGTTTCAAAGACCATAGGAGCTACTTTACCATATTTGTCACTGACTTCTTTAAGTAGACTAAGAGCAGTTTCACGTTTTAGCGGATAAGAAGCAACTGTTTCACCGTTAACAACTAGCATAGAACCATTGAGAGAAACAAAATCCATGCGTTCAGCAAAATCACCGAAGTCTTGCTTTAATCTAGTGTATGGCCGACCAGAAGCTACGATAAAATGAACGTTTCTTTTTTCTAATTCCGTAAGTATTTGATCAAATTGTTCATGATTAAATTGCTTACGATCATCTAAGAATGTCCCATCCATGTCAACTGCAACAGCTTTAAAAGGTAATGTCATGTTTTTCCACCTCATTTTTAATCTAAATGAAATTAAAAAATAAAAAAAGACCGCTGTCAACGGTCTTTTTTGTTATATCTATATCTAATTGGCCTTTGCTTCTTGATATTTTTTAATACCAGGAAGAATCAATCCCAATGCGATTAAGATGATTGGTGTTAAGATATTGAGCATTAATGTAAATGGATCTGGTGAATAAATACCAAAAATACAACATGCTGCAGTAACTAAGAAACACCAAATACCTGCGGTATAAGCTAATCCCTGAGATTTAGTCATTTGATAAGTGGTTTCAAATGATTTTTGATGCTTTCTTAAAGCAATATAAGCTGCAAATACCCAAAGGTAACGAAGTGGCATGGTAGTTGAGTTTAACTTAACTAATTGAGCCATTACAGCTTGTGCGTTAGGAACAAATGCTTGGATAGCAATTAAACCACCTGATAAAACAACGATCATCCAAATACCATTGATATAAGCACCATGCTTGTTAAGCTTGAATAAACCTTTAGGAATAAATTCTTTTGCTTCTTTACTTCCCAAAAGCATTCTAAGCGGTGCGTCAATACTAATTACTAAGGTGGAGAATTGACCAATTACATTACACCATGAGTAGATGTACATGAATAATCCACCAACATGGTAGTATTCGCCTAGTTTTTGGAAGGCCATGTAGGCACCATTTGAAATATATTCATTCAAATTAGCATTAACGACCTTCGGATCAAACATCAATGCCATGGCAAAGGTACCTAAAATTGCTGATACCATAACCATGATTGCTAATGCCATCATTGCCTTAGGGAAATTCTTGGAAGGATCTTTTACCTTATTAACATAAGGCGAAATCTTTTCACAGCCACCAACGGCAAATACTAAGATTGAAAGAGAAGTAAAGTATTTAACGTTGAAAGTTGGCATTAAATTCTTCCAATTAAGATCAATGTGGTAAAATCCTGCTCCTGGATTAATAGCCGGAGCGGCAAACATCATGATGATAAACAAAATTGACATGATGAACATTGAAGAACCTGCGATAGTTGCTAAGCCCTTTAATACAGGAATACCACGACTTGCTACCCAGCAGAAGAATAAAAATACAACTAATGTTGCAAATTGTGTCCAAGCAGTAGGTAATCCGTCGTACCATCTGGTGTTACCAAAGATGCCCCAAGCCATAGCTCTTAAGCCACCGGTACCTTTACTAGAAATATATACGACGTGGCAAGCCCAATAAGTCCAACCTGCATAATATGCCCATTTTGCGCCCATAGTGGCATTTACCCAAGAGGAAACCCCACCTTCAGCATTCTTGAAGGTAGCTCCAAGTTCACCAACCATTAAGGCATAAGGAACAAAGTAGAGAAGGAACATGACGATCCAGCTAAAGACAACCTTTGTCCCGTCAAAGTAGACGTACCCATTAACAACGTTACCAAAGCCCCACACAGTGGAGAACGCCATCATTGCTAGGGTGGTCCACATCATCTTTTTGGAATTATTTTGTGATTCGACCATAAAAACACTCCTAATATAAATTGTGAGTCTTTTCATTATATAACAATGCCATTAGTATGTTCTTATATTACCTGAATTGTCAAATTAAGTGCAACAGTTAGGCTATGAAGAAATGTATTGCTTGAAGAGTTCTTCTGCTGTCTGATATTGGAGGATTCGGCGATGTTTGTGGTTAATGGCATTGGTTGCCTGTTCAACATAAGCCTTTGTTTTGTCTTTCATACTCTTGCCCTTAGGGAAGAATTGACGCAAAAGACCATTGCAGTTCTCATTGGTGC
>NZ_PCYT01000102.1:0-2928 GCF_002553735.1 Lactobacillus sp. UMNPBX17 | reverse complement strand
GGCGCAAGCTAACGATCCACTAAGCCCTAGACTTCAGTCTAGGGTAGTTGACGTAACAAAGAGCAGGCATTCTATTAATGAGTGCCTGCTTTTGCTTGTTATAATTAAAAATATAAGTGAATTTTGATGAGGTAAAAAAATGAAATTAAAGCAAAAGATTGTATTAACTTCTGTAGCCACTTTACTAGCAGTTTCACCTACTGTCGGAATGATTCAACCGTCACAAACGGTTTTAGCAGCCACTAACAAACGGCAAATTAGTCAAAAAGATAAATTGAAGCTCAATCATAATGCCTATATTTATAATAAAAAAGGTAAGCATACTAAGAAGCTTTTGCGTAAAGGTACATTAGTTAAGTATCAAGGCAAGATTAGTCAAAATGATTTTGCGGATAACTTGTACTTTTATCAAAATTATTCAAATGCACACAGATATCAATTAACCATAACCAAGATTAAGGGTGCCGATTATTTTAAGATCGGTAAAAACCAATATATTAAAGCCGCAAATGTTGATGCTATCGATGGTAATAAGCTTTTATTTAATCAAACTACGGTAACAGTTAAAACGAAGGCGCCACAAATTTTTATGGCCAGCAAGAATAGAGCTTTGACTACCGGAAAATACTATAAAAAAGGTCAAAAGCTAGTTGTCGATCAATTAGGTGGCATGGACGTGTTAGCCAATAGTTTCCCTAATGCTTATCATATTAAAGGCACGGATTATTATATCTGGGCTAGAGATGTCACTGCCCGTCAAAACATGGACTCTATCAACTATGATGTTCGTAATACAACCGTTGTTGAGGTCAAAAGAGATAATAGTAAAGCACCATTATATGCATTTAACGGAGAAGTAATTACGCCTAAAGGTTTTGCTTGGACGAGTTTAGCACCAATAAAGGTTAATGGGGCCATCTATTTGTGGAACGAGCAGGAAAACAAAGCTGAGCTTTATTACCATTTAACCAATCATTATCAAAAAATGGCTAATTTGAAGACATCTCCTAGTTTCCCTGAGGTAGTTAAAATTAATACGGTAAAGATAGGGGATGCTTTTATTAAGGCTAGCGATGTAAAATATGTTGACGGTAAATTTTTAAAGCCGATTAATAGTGCTAGTCAGGCTGAAGATAATGCAAAAATTGCTATGTCTGAAAGCGAAGAATTAGATTTAAAGGATTTAATTAATAAGCAAATAGCAGTACAAGGTAGTATTAAGTACAAATTATCTAGTTTTTACAAACGGTATAACTATGATCAAGCGATTGATGATGCAAAATCTGTATTAAATAAGGATAGTGTGTCAGCTGCGCAAGCTCAATATTTGATTTGGAATATTAAGACAGCTAAAGATGAATTAGATGGTGCCAAAGTCAAAGTAGGAAATCTTAATAAATTGACGCAGAATGAAAGACTGGCTATTGAATTACTAGTTTCAAATGTTTACTCTAAGGAAACTGATACTGAATCACTTTATGGCCAGATGACTATGAGTGAAGCAGATGAATCCGTGTTTGAATTAAGCATTGAAAACGAAAGAGATCATAATAGGGTTATTTCTACGAAGATGATGAAGACTAGCGATTTTGCGGAAGAAAGATAATATCTGTTGACACAAAAATGGGGATGCATGATGCATTTCCATTTTTTATTTTGCTTTTGTTTCAGTAAAACACGAACGATTATTATATAAAATAATATCATTTTTAGCATTTTATCTATTTTTCAGGCGAAAACACTGTAATCTGTCAAAAATATATGCTAAAATCTGATCATTAGATGAACAAGAGGGGAAACATTTATAATGAACAACGATATTGAAAAAGTATTATTTACTCAGGAACAACTTAATAAACGGATGGATGAAATGGCTGAACGTTTAAATAAAAAATATGCTGGTCAAGAGCCAATTGTTATTCCTGTTTTAAATGGAGCAATGCTTTTTGCTAGTGATATGATCAAAAGATTAACATTCAAATTAACGGTTGATCCTATCAAGGCCTCAAGTTATGCGGGAACTTCTTCAACTGGTAATGTCAAAATTGTTCAAGATATTAAATCTGATGTTACTAATCATCCTGTGATTTTTATGGAAGATATTATTGATACTGGTCGCACTTTGAAGACACTTACTGAAGTAATGAGAAAGCGCGGCGCTAAGAGTGTAGAAGTGGTTTCAATGCTTGATAAGCCAGAGACACGTGTGGTAGATTTCAAAGCTGATGACTATGCCTTTAAAGCACCTAATGCATTTTTAGTAGGATATGGACTTGACTATAACGGTTGGTACCGTAATCTTCCTTATGTAGGGGTCTTAAAGCAAGCAGTTTATGCATAATTTTTAAAAAATTAACCTCTATTTTAAAAATAGTTGATTTTAACAGTACTTTATATTATAATAATTATTTTTACTTATGTGAAAATCAAGAAAGGACTATAATACATATTGTAAAGGTACGTTTTATCAACTAAAGAGGTTAGTAAAATGAATAAAGATATTCAAAAATTCAAAAAAGGAATCGAGTACCCAGAGCAGTAAAATGGTATTCCACAAGCTTTCTTCCATAATCCAAAATATAAAAAGCTGAGTACCGATGCTCGTTATTTATATATAATTTTTACACTGAAGATGACTCAGTCACAAATAATGGCTGGGTAGATTCCGACGGAAACATGTATATTATTTATCCTGATCAAGATCTGATGGATGAAATGAATTGTAATTCTTTTACAGTAAATCGATTGAAAAATGAATTGATCAAGCATAATTTACTGTTAGAGGAAAATATGCCTTCTGGACATAGTGATCGACTATATCCGCTTAGAGTAAGCGAAATTTATAAATAAAAAATTAAGCACATTATTACCATCAATGTCATTAAGTTAAGACATTGACAAATTGATAGTTTAAGCTTTTAGATCATT
>NZ_PCYT01000101.1:0-2947 GCF_002553735.1 Lactobacillus sp. UMNPBX17 | reverse complement strand
CTTGGGCTTTTTTAATTATTTATTCAACTTACCGTAAAAAATTATACACTTAGCTCTGGCCAAAACAGATCATCTAAAGTCTTATCTAGTGCCTGACAAATTTTAATACACAAATTAACCGATGGATTGTAATTACCTTTTTCAATCGCCGAGATTGTCCGTCTTGAAACATCAACTTTCTTAGCTAATTGTTCCTGTGACCCATCCTTATCAGCTACCAATCAAAAAAGCCCGAAATTGTACCGCACTACAAATTTCAGGCTTTTTTTATTAAGCTTTTTTCTTATTAATCAAACAATAAACGAAAGAAACAATCGCTTCAGCTAGCATTGTTCCTGCCATCCAGTCCATTGCCGGCATCATTTTTCCGCTAAAGGTAAAATACGCGGTAATTAAGTAACAAATTAACCACAAAATCTTCAAAAAAATACTTTGCATTAAATTCACCTTAAGCTTTTTCAATCTTACCTGCAGCAATTGGCAAAGTTGTATGCGCATCATAGCTCATTACGCAACCACCAACGGTGTCAGGCAATTCAAGATCCTTTGGTACACCATGTACATAAACTACACGTTTATCTAATTGAAGATCTTCAGTGCCAAAGGCATCCTTGAACTTAGCTTGTAATTTTTCCAATGGAATATCAATTTCGTATTCGTAATGACCGTTTTCGTCTGCAACAGGATAACCATCGTGAGGGATGTTCATGTCTTGTGGCGCATCATCTAATGGCACCATG
Source organism: Lactobacillus sp. UMNPBX17 (assembly GCF_002553735.1). Lineage (NCBI taxonomy): Bacteria > Bacillati > Bacillota > Bacilli > Lactobacillales > Lactobacillaceae > Lactobacillus > Lactobacillus sp. UMNPBX17. Next base: position 2,207 of record NZ_PCYT01000101.1, on the reverse strand, counting down.
GTTGTACCTGATACTTCTTCAGTTTCTGGTAAATCAATGAAACCATCATGATTTTTATCCTGAGCCATAGTTGGAACATGTGCTTCCTTACCATCAGGAAAGCCGTGGAAGTGTTCCCAGTGTTCAATATTCTTAGGAGTATCGAACATTTCTACTTTGACATGAAGCTTGTCGCCATCTTCAGTAAATTCGGCGGTGCCATGAGCTTCGCAACCGATCTTATCTGCATTTAATGGGGTAATGTGTGCAATATATTTTTTCATCTTAATAATTCCTCTCTATACTATGATGTTTTAAAATTCATCATACAATCTTTGAGTAATAATTTGTTGTCTCAACACTTATCGTAATTAATTATAATTAAGAAGCTATTATGATAAAATTGATTTAAATCAAGAATTTTAGAAAAAATGATTTTTATGACAAAATATTCACCAATTGCTTGCTTAAGCAAAGCAGCCCTTTTTACTGATTTACCAATTGAATTAAAAGAAAAACTAGTAACCGTCTCCGAACACCAACAAAAATTTCCTAAAGGAAGTATCATTAGGCAACCTGACGACGGCAAAGATGGCATGATTGTCATCGATCAGGGAAAAGCAAAAGTCTACAATCTATCAAAAGATGGTAAAGAAGTTGTGCTAGGTATACTCCAAAAAGGTGATATCGAAGGCCAGCAACATTTATTCAAACAAAGCGAAAGTGAAAATTTTGTTGAAGCTGTGGAGGACACCTGGGTATGCTCAATTAATCGTGCTGATTTTCAAAACCTTTTGCAAAAAACACCGGATTTATCATTGAAGCTTTTAAATAATTTCGGTGAAAAATTAGTGGCAATTGAACACAATTCAGTGCTTAGAAATACTTTAGATGCCAAAGAACGGATATTGGCTTACCTAAATGACTTGGCCAATGAACAAGGTAAAAATGAAGTCAAATTAGAACTGAAGAAAAAGGACTTAGCCAGCTATTTGGGAATTACGCCGGAGACATTTAGCCGTAAGTTAAAAGAACTAGAAAAAGATGGCAAAATTGAAGTGCATGGACGCTGGATTAAGATGGAAAGATGAATTATGTAAAAAATAAAGCCCAGCAGATGCTGAGCTTATTTATTTTATTGCAAACCAAAAATTAATAGATTAGTTCCACCCACGTTCATTGAACCATCTTTTTTTAATTGTTTCAATGAACGTAAAACAAACTTTCTTTGATTACCATGCAACCTCTTAGCAGCCTTCATAGCAGCATTAAAGTCACGCTTGTTGTTTGCTTTCTTAAGACTAGTATTCAATCTATTAGCAATTCTCATAAGTGGCTTTTTCACATTCTTCATTGCTTTACTATTTAAGTAATAGTATTGCAAACCAGATTGAGTAGTCCAACTAGAATATTTCTTATCATTAGAAGCAACCAAATATACTGGTGCACCAGCACCGCGGCCCTTAACGTTAAGAACTTTTTCTATTTTAAACTTAACTTTTTGAACCTTAAATTCACACTATTTTGACATCATATTTACAAAAAAATAAAGCTTAACAAAGGTTGAGCCATGCTTTGATCAATAATTAAGATATTCCACTTCTAATTATAAGCTAAAAATCAGATAAACATACATATTAGTTAATTACAATTAAATCTCACTTCTCACTCACATAAACCTGATGACTTCGTGGAAACTCACGCTTAAAAGCCGCAGTGAAAGCATGCTTTGCTACATTATCAGCAATCGCAAATGTATTAACAGAATTCTCATATCCCTGCTCAGTTAATTTCATTTGCTCACCATCAACTTCAACTGTTAATGAACGATCTTTCTTCTTAGTAAGCAACACCACACGTTTTGATTCTTTGCTTTTCAATAGCTGTTTTATTAATGACTTTACTTGTTTAACTGGTATCTCACGCATAATTTTCACCCAGCAACACTTTTGCTCTTCGTCAACTACCCTAGACTGAAGTCTAGGGCTTAGTGGCTCGTTAGCTTACGCTAACCAGAACACCAACTTTCTTAGATACGGACTTGACTTACCAGCAGTAATCTTTTGACTATTGCCGATAGAGGTCGTCTAATTACCAAAGCCTTTTGAGTCCGCGAGTTGCTAGCGGACTGCAGCCCCGAATAAGGCTGCTTTTTTTATTTTAGGATTTTGCCACTTGCCTAATCCTTTTTCTAAGATGTTCACGGCCGCATTCCAATCACGAATATG
>NZ_PCYT01000100.1:0-3197 GCF_002553735.1 Lactobacillus sp. UMNPBX17 | reverse complement strand
TCAAAGAGCTAGTACATTGAAAACTGAATATAATCCAAGCAAAAAACCGAGACAATCAAAGAGAACAGATTGCAAGGCGACCGAGAAGAGAATTCTTGAGTAAGGTCAAGTAGAAAAGGGCGCACGGTGAATGCCTAGGCACTAAAAGCCGATGAAGGACGTGACGAACTACGAAAAGCTTCGGGGAGCGGTAAGTACGCAGAGATCCGGAGATGTCCGAATGGGGGAACCCAATGCAGCGATGCATTATTGATTGATGAATAGATAGTCAATCAAAGGAATACGCAGTGAACTGAAACATCTAAGTAGCTGCAGGAAGAGAAAGAAAGATCGATTTCCTTAGTAGCGGCGAGCGAAGAGGAAAGAGCCCAAACCAAGTGATTTATCATTTGGGGTTGTAGGACTGCGACGTGGTAGCGTGAGTGATAGCAGAATTATCTGGGAAGGTAAGCCAGAGAGGGTGAGAGCCCCGTACGTGAAATTGCAAGCGCGCCTAGCAGAATCCTGAGTAGGCCGGGACACGAGGAATCCCGGTTGAAACCGCGAGGACCATCTCGCAAGGCTAAATACTAATTAGTGACCGATAGTGAACCAGTACCGTGAGGGAAAGGTGAAAAGAACCCCGGAAGGGGAGTGAAAGAGAACCTGAAACCGTGTGTCTACAAGTAGTCAAAGCACATTAAAGTGCAATGGCGTGCCTTTTGTAGAATGAACCGGCGAGTTACGTTATCTAGCGAGGTTAAGTCAGAAAAGACGGAGCCGGAGCGAAAGCGAGTCTGAAGAGGGCGAGAAGTTAGGTGACGTAGACCCGAAACCAAGTGACCTACCCATGACCAGGCTGAAGGCGTGGTAAAACGCGCTGGAGGGCCGAACCCACGTAAGTTAAAAATTGCGGGGATGAGTTGTGGGTAGCGGTGAAATTCCAAACGAACTTGGAGATAGCTGGTTCTCTCCGAAATAGCTTTAGGGCTAGCCTCGTGGAGAGGATAATGGAGGTAGAGCTCTGTTTGGACTAGGGGCCCGTCAGGGGTTACTGAATCCAGATAAACTACGAATTCCAGATATCTATACACGGGAGTCAGACTGCGAGTGATAAGATCCGTAGTCGAAAGGGAAACAGCCCAGATCACCAGTTAAGGTCCCCAAATCTATGCTAAGTGGAAAAGGATGTGGAGTTGCGTAGACAACTAGGACGTTGGCTCAGAAGCAGCCATCATTCAAAGAGTGCGTAATAGCTCACTAGTCGAGTGGCGCTGCGCCGAAAATTTACCGGGGCTAAGCATAGTACCGAAACTGTGGATGTACGTAAGTACGTGGTAGGAGAGCGTTCTAAGTGCGGCGAAGGTTAACCGAGAGGATAATTGGAGCGCTTAGAAGTGAGAATGCCGGTATGAGTAGCGAAAGATAGGTGAGAATCCTATCCGCCGAAAGACTAAGGTTTCCTGGGGCAGGCTCGTCCGCCCAGGGTAAGTCGGGACCTAAGGCAAGGCCGAGAGGCGTAGTCGATGGATAACAGGTAGAGATTCCTGTACTGTGTTCAATCGTTATGAGCAATGGAGGGACGCAGGAGGCGAAACACGCATCGCGATGGAACGATGTTCAAGCGACAAGTGCGGTTAAGAGTCAAATGCTTCTAACCAGCAACACGAGTCGTGATGAGGAGCGAAGTAAAAGTAGCGAAGGTGTGGTAGTCACACTGCCAAGAAAAGCTTCTAGCCAGAGAGAACATACCCGTACCGCAAACCGACACAGGTAGTCGAGTGGAGAACACTAAGGTGAGCGAGAGAACTCTCGTTAAGGAACTCGGCAAAATGACCCCGTAACTTCGGAAGAAGGGGTGCTGGCCATGAGAATGGTTAGCCGCAGTGAATAGGCCCAAACAACTGTTTATCAAAAACACAGGTCTCTGCAAAATCGTAAGATGACGTATAGAGGCTGACACCTGCCCGGTGCTGGAAGGTTAAGAGGAGAGCTTAGCGCAAGCGAAGGTTTGAATTGAAGCCCCAGTAAACGGCGGCCGTAACTATAACGGTCCTAAGGTAGCGAAATTCCTTGTCGGGTAAGTTCCGACCTGCACGAAAGGTGTAATGATTTGGGCACTGTCTCAACGAGAGACTCGGTGAAATTATAATACCCGTGAAGATGCGGGTTACCCGCGACAGGACGGAAAGACCCCATGGAGCTTCACTGTAGCTTGATATTGAGTATCTTTTAAACATGTACAGGATAGGTAGGAGCCAAGGAAGGCAGGACGCTAGTTTTGCTGGAGGCAATGTTGGGATACTACCCTTGTTTGAAGGATGCTCTAACCTCGACCTGTAAGCCAGGCCAGGGACAGTGTCAGGTGGGCAGTTTGACTGGGGCGGTCGCCTCCTAAAGTGTAACGGAGGCGCTCAAAGGTTCCCTCAGAATGGTTGGAAATCATTCGCAGAGTGTAAAGGTATAAGGGAGCTTGACTGCGAGAGAGACAACTCGAGCAGGTAGGAAACTAGGACTTAGTGATCTGGTGGTACCGTATGGAAGGGCCATCACTCAACGGATAAAAGCTACCCTGGGGATAACAGGCTTATCTCCCCCAAGAGTTCACATCGACGGGGAGGTTTGGCACCTCGATGTCGGCTCGTCGCATCCTGGGGCTGAAGTCGGTCCCAAGGGTTGGGCTGTTCGCCCATTAAAGCGGCACGCGAGCTGGGTTCAGAACGTCGTGAGACAGTTCGGTCCCTATCCGTCGTGGGCGTAGGAAATTTGAGAGGAGCTGTCCTTAGTACGAGAGGACCGGGATGGACGCACCGCTGGTGTACCAGTTGTTCCGCCAGGAGCATCGCTGGGTAGCTATGTGCGGAAGGGATAAGCGCTGAAAGCATCTAAGTGCGAAGCCCCCCTCAAGATGAGATTTCCTTTGCGTAAGCAGTAAGACACCTCAAAGACGATGAGGTAGATAGGCTGGGAGTGGAAGTTCTGTGAAGAATGGAGCGGACCAGTACTAATCAGTCGAGGACTTGACCAAAGGCCAAGCGATCTAGAGAAGGTTTTTTGCGAGAGATTATGTTTAGTTTTGAGTGTAAAAGCTCAAAAGAGTACGGTGGCGAAAGCAAGAAGGATACACCTGTTCCCATGCCGAACACAGAAGTTAAGCTTCTTAACGCCGAAAGTAGTTGGTGGGCAACTGCCTGCGAGGAAAGGAAGCTGCCGTGCTC